>DATMFE010000509.1:0-40250 GCA_035556295.1 Ureibacillus sp. | reverse complement strand
TATTTGCGATGAGTAACGGTAGCTTCACTTTTCGCTGGCAACCGTTGAGCTCAAAGTCATTAAGTTATTTATTTAGTAGTAAATATGGTTTGACTATTGATTTTACTTTGATGGGAAAATAACAGTAAATTTTCAGCTTATTTTAAGCGAATTATCTATTTTACAGAATATAACCGTAATTTCTACCCTTATTTTTCTCCTATACATCTTTCACCCAAAGGTTAATGGTAGAATTTTGAATTCAGCATCAATCTTAGCTTAACGACATTGCCCCCGAGCCCTCACCAGTAAACTGTCTATCCTGCAGGAATCGAATTTACATCTTGCATTGATGACTAGTCTCCACCGGAAGCGGACACTTCTAGATAAGGTAGTGAGCTTTTTACCTTTGAAAATTTTTAGTCCCAGCCCCATTTCTAACTTCTTATTTATTTGCTTGTATAAATATTGATGGCATCTCTCAAAAATTCAGTAGCGCCATTACCGCACTTCTCGTAATATGCTTTAAAGCGTTCGTCTGCTACATACATCTCTGCAACCCCTCGGTGTGCTTCCTTTGAATAAGATGGCCAAGTGAAAGTAAGCCATTGTTTATGCTTCGAAGCAACTTCTTGTGCTAAAGGTGATGCTGGATCACCTGTTGTTAATGCTTTTGGAAGAAGCTCTAGAATTTCTTCACCTAATTGGACCATGTGCTCGTATTGTTCCTTTGACATGTTTTTAAATTTAGCATTTGAATTTTCCACAACGTCTTTACCGTACTTTTCTCGAATTTCTTCACCGTACTTTTCCTCGTTTTGTTCGATTAATTTATCCTTAAAGGCTTCAAACTTTTGTTCATCTGACATTTCAATTTCTCCTTTCTCGTAGGCGATGGTTTTTTCCACCATTTCAATTAATTTTTCCAGTCGGGATCGTTTTAGTTCTAGTTGATATAAATGGGATTGTAGTGCAGTTGATTTATCAAAGTTAGGATTGTTCATAATAGAGATAATTGTATCTAATTCGACACCAAGTTCTCTATAAAACAATATTTGTTGAAGTCGGTCAACTTCATTTTGTCCATAAATTCTATATCCTGAACTATTTATTCGAGTTGGTTTTAGTAAATTAATTTCATCATAATAGCGTAATGTTCGCGCGCTAACATTCGCTAATTTGGCAAGCTTGCTAATTGTATATTCCATTCTTGATCCCTCCTGTATTTTTAGCATAAAGGTTAACGTAACGAGAAGGTCAATAGTTAATAAAAATTTCTTTTTTTAAGATTTTTTACTTAGAAAAGTGGAACAAATCTAGTAAGTTGTATGGTTTTGACTTAATATGGATAGAGATTGAAAACAAGTTAAATAAAGCCGTGAGAGGTTACATAAAATGCAGCATAAAAAAGTTCAAGTAAAACAACCAAAATATGGGAAAATTGCAGCGGATATTGCTTCAAAAATTGTTGAGAAAAAATATTTAGTAGGCGAAAGAATTTATGCACGATCTTCACTTGCAAGCCAGTATGGTGTTTCTTCTGAAACTGCTAGAAGGGCAATTGCTGTATTGCAGGATTTAGAAATTGTTGAGGCTACAAAGGGTAGCGGTGTAATGATTAAATCCTACGAAAAAGCAGCACAATTTGTTAAGCAATTTCTTGAAGTACAATCGATTCAGCAAATTCATATAGAAATGCTTGAGAGCATGAAACGGCAAAAAGAAGAAATCAACTTTTTGCAAGAAATTACAGAACGACTTGTTAGCAGAACAGAAAGGTTTCGTTCAGTAAATCCATTTGTTCCTTTTCAAATAGAGGTATTACAACATTCTCCATATATTTCTCGATCAATTGGTGAAATTAACTTTTGGCAAAATACATTAGCAACAATTGTTGGGATAAAAAGAGGAGAAGAATTATTTATCTCACCTGGTCCATATATTACTATTGAACCAAATGATATTATCTATTTCATCGGAAATGATGAGTGTTTGGATCGAGTTGAAAAATTTTTATATTCCTAATTTTATAAGTCTGCGGATACTGAAATAAAAGTATTCGCGGACTTTTTTTATATGTAATTGGAAGATAGATAACAAGATTGGAAGTTTGACACAAGTAACAACTCTTTGTTACGATTAAGTTGTCACTTGGGAGGGAGACATGATTCACGAATTATTGGAAAGGAGAATGATATGGAGAAAATTAAGATTGAAAATGTATCTAAAATATTCGGTAGACATATCAGCCAAGCTTTAAAGCTTGTTGAGCAAAAAAAGAGTAAGACTGAAGTCCTAAAACAAACTGGCGCAACAATAGGGGTCTATAATGCCAACTTCACAGTAAATGAAGGTGAAATATTTGTGATTATGGGACTGTCAGGAAGTGGTAAATCTACATTAGTCCGTTTATTAAACCGCCTCATAGAACCTACTAGTGGAAATATCTACATAGATGGTGAAAACATCTCCAATATGAATAAACAGCAGCTCATAAAAGTACGTAGAGAAAAAATGAGTATGGTTTTTCAAAACTTCGGCTTATTCCCACAAAGAACAGTATTGCAGAATACGGAATTTGGCTTAGAAATCCGTGGAATTTCAAAAGAACAACGACGATTGAAAGCAGAAAAGGCTTTAGATAATGCAGGGTTATTACCATATAAAGACCAATTACCAAGTCAATTATCAGGTGGTATGCAACAAAGAGTAGGCTTGGCCAGAGCATTAGCGAATGATCCTGACATTTTGCTGATGGATGAAGCTTTTTCTGCGCTCGATCCATTAATCCGTAAAGACATGCAGGATGAATTACTTGATTTACAACAAAAAATGAAAAAGACAATCATTTTTATCACACATGATTTAAATGAGGCATTACGAATAGGGGATCGTATTGCTTTAATGAAGGACGGAGAAATTATCCAAATTGGCACTGGGGAAGAAATATTAACAAATCCAGCCAATGATTATGTAAGAACCTTCCTTGAGGATGTAGATCGTTCTAAAGTATTAACGGTTGAAAATGCAATGATTCGACCGATATCTATAAACATTGATATAGACGGTCCGAAAGTTGCTTTACAAACCATGAGGGAAGAGGAAGTAAGTGTCGTACTTGCTGTTAATAAAATGAGAGAGTTTAAAGGTTATATCACCGCTGATGATGCACTGGAAGCTTCGAGAAGGGGAGAAAGTAACCTATTAAACTATTTAAGAACAGACATGCCAACTGTTCCGCCAGAAATGTTAATACAAGACGTGTTAAGTATTATTTCTGATTCAAAAACACCACTTGCAGTAATCCAAGAACAAAAGTTAGTGGGCGTGTTAATAAGAGGCGTTGTTATTGAAACCCTCTCTGCAAATAGTGAGGGGGTGACTGAATATGAGCCAGTTTCTTGATTTCATACCAACAATCCCAATTGCAAAATCAGTTGAATGGTTTATGGACCTTCTAACAGATAATCTTGCTCCTTTCTTTGATGCGATTCAAAAAGGCGGAAAACTTGCAATGGAATCCATTACAGATTTGCTAATTTTAATACCACCAGTTCTTTTTATATTGATAGTAGGTCTGATTGCATTCTTTACTTCAAAAAGGAAATTTGGTTTAGCAATATTTTCAATCCTAGGATTATTTTTAATTTACAATCAAGGACTTTGGGAAGAGTTAATGAATACAATCACTCTTGTAATATTCGCAAGTGTTATTGCGATTATCATAGGTGTTCCATTAGGAATACTAATGTCCAAAAATTCAGTTGCTGAAGCAATCATTAAGCCTGTACTAGACTTTATGCAAACAATGCCAGGATTTGTTTACTTAATACCAGCTGTAGCTTTCTTTGGTATAGGGGTAGTACCAGGAGTATTCGCATCAGTTATATTTGCTTTGCCACCAACAGTGCGTTTTACAAACTTAGGGATAAAACAAGTACCTAAGGAATTAGTGGAGGCTTCTGAATCTTACGGAAGTACTGGTTGGCAGAAACTATATAAAGTTGAATTGCCGCTAGCTAAGTCAACAATTATGGCCGGTATTAATCAAACCGTATTACTTTCACTATCCATGGTTGTTATTGCTTCCATGATTGGTGCACCGGGATTAGGTAGAGATGTCTTATCTGCATTACAACGTGCTCAAGTTGGTAATGGCTTTGTAGCTGGTATCAGCTTAGTAATTTTAGCAATTATATTTGACCGATTAACTCAAAGTATAAATAAGAAGAGTCATTAAAATTTGAAACGTAGTGAGTTAACGAATCAGAAGTGATTAACTTTCAAATGAGTAGTCTAATCCGAGGCTGTTTGTTGAAAACATAGGGGGACGAAAGTATGAAGTATTTTAAGAATATTAGGATTATTACTGCCTTTTCTTTTATCTTACTGCTAGCTGCATGTGGTAGTAGTGATGGCGATGCAAAAAATGGCCAATCAACCGAAGAGAATAATTTAGGCGAAGCATTAGATTACACAATTACTGGGATTGAACCGGGAGCAGGATTAACTGGGCTTGCAAAAAATGCTTTAGAGGAATATGACAACTTAGAAGGCTGGACGCTGCTTGAAAGTTCCACTGTAGGAATGATTGCTGCGCTAGATGATGCTATAAAAAATGAAGAACCTATTATTGTCACAGGTTGGGTTCCACATTGGAAGTTTACGAAATATGATTTGAAAATTTTAGAAGATCCCAAAGGTACATTGGGTGAGACCGAACAGTATCAAACATTAGTAAGAAAAGATTTGGAAGAAGATATGCCTGAAGCCTATCAAATTCTTGATCGCTTCTATTGGGAAGTAAATGAAGTGGAAAGTATTTTGATTGCAGCACAAGATGTTTCTTTTGAGGAAGCAGCAAAAAGTTGGACTGAACAAAATACTGAAAAGGTGAATGAATGGACAGAAGGTGTAGGGCAAGTAGAGGGAGAACAAATTGAAATTGTTTCAACTCCGTGGGATACAGAAAGAGCTTCTGCTAATGTGCTAAAAGTGGTACTTGAGCAACAAGGATATTCTGTAACCATCACACCGGTTGATCCGGCCATTATGTTCCAAGCAATTGCTACAGGTAACGGTGATGTATCTGTCGCTGCAGCACTACCTATTACCCACGGGCCCTTCTATGAAAAATATAAGGAAGATATCGTTGATTTGGGTGCGAACTTAGAAGGAATAAAAAATGGATTTGTAGTTCCTAGTTACATGGAGATTGATTCCATTGAGGATTTAATGCCGAAAAAATAATTACATTTAAAGTTCAGTTGTAATAAGTAGATAACTTAATAAAATAAAGATGCAAATGAAAGGAAGATTATATGAAATTCAAAAAGTTAAAAATGCTAGGTTTAACATTAGGGTTAGGAGCCTTACTTGCAGCTTGCGGTGGGGAAGATACTGCAACAACGAATGGTACTAGCTCAGTAGATAAAGAAATCAATCTTGCTTATGTTGAATGGGACACAGAAATTGCTTCTACTAATGTCGTTGGAAAAGTCCTTGAAGACTTAGGTTATGATGTAACTTTGACTCCATTAGATAATGCAATTATGTGGGAAGCAGTATCAAAAGGTGAAGCGGATGCAATGGTAGCAGCATGGTTACCTGGGACTCATGCTGCTCAATATGAAAAATATAAAGATAATTTAGTAGAGTTAGGTGAGAACTTATCAGGAGCTAAAATTGGTTTAGTTGTACCTGCTTATATGGAAGCTAATTCTATTGAAGATTTAACAACTGAAGCAAATACGAAAATTACTGGCATTGAGGCTGGTGCAGGAGTTATGGCTGCAACGGAAAAAGCCATTGCAGAGTATGAAAATTTAGATGGTTGGGAGCTTCTTCCTTCATCTTCTGGTGCAATGACAGTAGCATTGGACCAAGCGATTAAAAATGAAGAGGATATTATCGTAACAGGTTGGTCACCACATTGGAAGTTTGCATCGTATGATTTAAAATATTTAGATGACCCAAAAGGTGTGTTTGGTGGAGAAGAAACAATTAACACATTTGTTCGCCAAGGGTTAGATAAAGATATGCCAGAAGCATTCAAAGTATTGGATGCATTCCACTGGACGAGTGCGGATATTGAAGAAGTGATGTTAGACATCCATTCAGGAACAAGCCCAGAAGATGCTGCTGCAAAATGGGTAGAAGCTAATCCAGATAAAGTATCTGAATGGACGAAAGATATAGAATAATGAAGGAAAGGTCATCTGAAGAACTTTCTATAGAAATGTTCTACAAAAGACGACTATACTGGAATCTAACTATCATAAGTGCAATTAAATAGATAATAATTAATATAAGTAGATGGGGTGTCTTTTAGGCACCCCTTATTTTTTTAGATCATATCCTATTACTGTCCATATACCGGTATCATCCTGTCTGATAAGACGCTTCAAATAGACCATACTAATAGAGGTATCAGGATCGTCAACTTGGACAATAGAGATTTCGTTATTTGAAACTATAAGTTTTAAGTTTTCCAGTTCTATTGGGTAATCTCCAACAACACCTTCTGGAAAAAGATGTACGCTAGTAAAAACTTGCGCTGTAAATAACGGATCAAGTCTCCATGGGGAATGTCCTTCGTCGACACTTTTTTGATTGTTTTTTTCTATTTCTAAATCAACTTTAATATTAACTTGTGGTTTAAATTCATATTCACTTGCTTGTACTGGGAACATGATTTGTTCAAATCCAACAATGGACTCTAATTCAAATATTAGTTCATTGGATTCAAGGTAAGCTGGAACATGATATTCATTGATAATGTCCATAGAGAAACCTCCATATTTCTTAGGTGTATTAAGACATCTCCGTTATTATTTACAAAAATTTATAATTTATTAATCTTGATGAAATTTAATTCCCTTTACATATAGATAGCAGTGCCATTAAATCTTACTCTCGCATAGTCTACAGTTAGTTAAAATTAAAGGAGAGTGAAGATAGGAATATGTTCTATCACGTAAAGGAATTACAATATCATGCCAAACCTGAAAGGCCAGATCCAGTTTTTGCAAGGATGCTTCAGGAAGTTCTAGGTGGCCAATGGGGAGAAATATCTGTTGCCATGCAATATCTTTTCCAAGGGTGGAATGTAAGAGGGAACGAAAAATATAGAGATTTACTTTTAGACACTGGAACAGAGGAACTTGCCCATATTGAAATGTTAGCGACGATGATTGCAAGATTATTAGAAGGAGCACCTCTTCCAACATTAGAAGCTGCCGCAAAAGACCCTGTCATCAATGCAATCCTAGGTGGAATGGATCCTCAGCACATTATTGTTTCTGGGTTGGGTGCAATGCCGTCGGATAGTAACGGAAACCGTTGGAAAGCAGACTATATCGTAGCTAGTGGAAACCTATTAGCAGACTTCCGCATGAACTTAACAGCAGAATCTCAAGGTCGACTTCAAGTAGCAAGATTATATGAAATGACTGACGACCGTGGTGTTAAGGATATGCTTGCTTGGTTACTAGCGCGTGATACAATGCATCAAAATCAATGGTATGCTGCTATTATGGAATTAGAAGAAAAAGAAAACATTGTTGTACCGAGTACTTTCCCTCGTCAATTAGAACATCGTGAAGTTTCTCATGTGCTATTTAATACATCTGCAGGAAATGCAAGTGCTCACGGAAGATGGGCACATGGTCCAAGTATGGATGGTGAAGGAGTATTTAAATATGTTGAAAAACCAGTTCCACTTGCTCCAAAACCAAAATTAAATCCTGCACCACCAAATGTTTTTAATACGCCACCAGAAGATTGTTAATATAGTAATAACCGTGAAGAATAGTTCTTCACGGTTTATTTTCGTACAAACTAGAAAAATTGGAATTATTTTGGCGGATTCCTAGTAGACACTATTTAATTGGAATCCAAATTTCAGAATAATAATCAGGATTTGATGCATTATCATTTGAATACACTTCTAACTCCGGATTGCCTGTAGGTTTATATGGATTTGAAGGGAACCATTCAGAGTAAATTTTCTTCCATGTATCCTGCATGGCATGTGGCATAGGTCCATGAACCTCAAACACTACCCACTTAGATGCTGGAATGGTATAAGTTGAAAACCCATCTGAGCCTTCACCTTTATGCGCGGTAGCAATCCAATAATCCATCAATCCAGTATTTTTTTGATCTTGTTCAACAATACAAACACCTAATACTCCTTCGATTTCTCCATCATTTAATTCAAACAAACGGTCATTTGTTCCATCCGCATGAACATCATCCCAAAACTTCGGAATCCCCATTGTATTTTCTCCATTTTGACAGTTATACGTTCGTTTAACTCCAACCACTTGAAAAGCATCTTTTTCTATAATTTTATAATTCATAGGTACTGCTCCCTTCAATTCGATATGAATAATAAGGCGATTATAGGATTGGATTGAGCCTGCGTTCTTTCGTGCTTCAGAAGGCGTGATCCCATGTTGTTTTCGAAAAGCCTTTGTAAAAGCTTCAGGCGTTTCATAGCCATATTTAAATGCAATATCTATGATTTTTTTGTCGGAATTTAAAATTTCCTTTGCGGCTATTGTTAATCGTCTTCTTCTTATATAATCTCCAACAGTTTGGTTAGTTAAAATTGAGAAAGTTCGTTGGAAATGAAAAACAGAAGAATTTGCTACTTTTGCGACCTGTTCAATCGAAAGATTTTCATCTAACAAATTGGTTTCGATATAATCGATTGCCTTTTGAATGGATTCAATCCAGCTCAAATATGTTCACCTCGTATATATTGTAAATTCTTTATAAGGAAGTATCCTGTTCGATTATGCTCACCTTGGACAGGATATTTAAAGTGTTATTTCAATATTTTGGATAAGTAATTTATATAATCATACCATCTATTTAAATATTAAGGACCTTACAGAAAATATTTAATCTGATTCGATTTACAAAACAAAACATAGGAATGATATGATAAGAAGAACAATTAGTAAGGAGTATTAAAATGGGACTATCCAAAAAAGAAATGAGTATTAATCAGATGATGAAGGAACGGCAGCTTTTTCAATGTCCTATATGTAAAAGGGAAATGAACATTAGTGATGGTGGGTCAGTAAGCTGTTCACAAAATCATTCTTTTGATATGGCTAAACAAGGGTATGTTAACTTTCTGACCAAGCCAGTTCATTCTATGTATAGTAAAGAATTGTTTGAGTCTCGAAGAGAAATTATCCAAAGTGGTTTATACGACATAGTACATGAGAAAATTCAAGAGATAATCTCGTCAAACATTAAAAAGGTTTTGGATACTGGGTGTGGCGAGGGATCACATTTAGTTAAGATTTGTAATGATTTGAAGTCAGAGATTACAATGGTCGGAATAGATATTTCAAAAGAAGGCATATTTACCGCTGCAAAATATTACGATCAAGCTATTTGGTGTGTCGGTGATTTAGCAAACAGTCCCTTTCAGGAACAATCTTTTGATTGTATATTAAATTTCCTTTCACCCGCTAATTATGATGAATTTAAACGTTTATTAATGCCGAAAGGGAAAGTTGTTAAAGTAGTTCCACAGGAAAATTACTTGGTACAGTTAAGAAAACAAGCTTTTGCTAAGACCGAAAAAGAACAGTATTCAAATGATAAGACAGTCGAAAGATTCAAAGAGCAGTTTAGTACAGTTGAGGTTCATCGGATAACTTACACTAAGCCATTAGAAGACCATCTGGTACCCAAACTGCTAGAAATGACACCATTAGGGTGGCATGCGGAGAATAGAGATAGAATGCAAGTTAAAGAAATAACAATCGATCTTGATGTTTTAGTAGGAGAATTATAAGAAAACATCGATTGAATCGTTAATAGCTTATAGATTACAATATCTATAAGAGAAATAGTATAAGGTGGGCTACATTCGTGTTATATGATATTGGAGCAAAATTAGTTAATGTGTTTTTAACGATAAATGGTTCTAAAGCGAAAGTGTATGGTAAAGAAAACTTACCAGAGAGCGATGAGGGCTATATTATAGCATGTACTCATAATGGGTATGTAGATATCCTAAATTTAGGTGTTTCTATTTATCCGCGCCATATTCACTTTATGGCAAAAAAACAGTTATTTGAAATGAAACTATTAGGTCCTTTAGTTGCAAATTTAAATGCATTTCCGGTAGATCGTGATAACCCTGGACCAAGCGTTATTAAAATTCCTCGTCAGCTTATAAAGGAAGGGAAAATCGTAGGTATTTTTCCAAGTGGGACAAGATCATCCGAGAATATTGAGTTGAAGCAAGGCGCTATTACTATTGCACAGCTTTCAAAAGCAAAAATTGTTCCGGCAGCATATATCGGACCACGTAATGTAAAAGAAGTATTTAAACGAAAAAAAGGGTATTTAATATACGGTGAACCGTTTACAGTGGAAAGTGGTAAAGAAGGTAGAGAAGCATCTACTCAGTTTCTCGAAGATGAACTGAATCGACTAACTGAAGTACTGCATAACATGCAAAAAAAGTAATCCATGTTCAACACTCTCCTATAATTGGAGAGTGTTTTCTATAAGAAAGGAGTTCTTATGATTCACGTATTATTTGTTTGCTTAGGCAATATCTGTCGATCACCCATGGCGGAAGCCGTTATGCGGGATCTGATTGAAAAAAGAGGTCTGAGCGATAAGATTAAAGTAGACTCTGCAGCAACTAGCTCTTGGCATGTTGGTGAACATCCACATAAAGGAACTTTGTCGAAACTAAGAGAGTTTCATATATCAACAGCTGGAATAAAGGCTAGACAAATTCAAAAAGAGGATTTCGAAAAGTTTGACTATATTATTGGAATGGATTCTGCCAACACTCGCAATATTCGCGAAATGTTAGGTCAACCGGAACATCCAAAAATTTTTCGTTTTTTAGATTTAACCGAACATAAAAAGGATGTTCCGGACCCGTATTATACAGGAGATTTCCAGGAAACGTACGACTTGATTTTAGCTGGCTGTAAAGCTTTGATGGACGTACTATTAAAAGGGAACAATAAGTAAGGGGATTTAACCATCTCCTTACTGATACTTTCTATAGACTCCAACTCATCAAGTTCATTTCGGCAAGTTCCTGTTTGTCATAAACAGATTTTAAATCAAAAATAATAGAATTTTTATCATTCAACATATTTTTAATGGATTCATAAGAATAGTCATTTTTAAAAATGTCATGCGCAACCGCAATTACTACTGTATCTAATCCAACGAGAGCCTCTCTTTCAACTAGCTGAATTTCATATTCTTGAAAAACTTCATCTTTATTTGCAAGGGGATCGTGAACAAGTACTTCAAAGTGATAATCTTGTAATTCCTTAATAATATCGATTACCTTTGTATTTCTACAATCTGAACAGTTTTCTTTAAAAGTGAAACCTAAAATACCAATTTTCGGATTTGAGTTAATGGAGCCTCTTTTTGACAATTCCTTCACCACATTTTGAGCAACGAAAATACCCATCTCATTATTAATCTTTCTGCCAGCTGCAATAATTTGAGAATGATATCCTAGTTGTTCAGCCTTATAAATAAAGTAATATGGATCCACTCCAATACAGTGTCCTCCAACTAAACCAGGCTTAAAGTTAATAAAGTTCCATTTTGTTGAAGCAGCTCTCAATACTTCATCCGTATCAATATTCATCTTATGGAATATCATGGATATTTCATTCATAAATGCAATATTGATGTCTCTTTGTGTATTCTCAATTATTTTTGCTGCTTCAGCAATCCTTATCGATTTTACTGGATATACACCTACGTCAATTATGGAGTTGTATACAAAGCTAATTTTTTCTAACGATTCTTCATCTGTAGCTGAAACGATTTTTGTAATTTTCTTCAATGTATTGGATTTATCTCCAGGATTAATTCTTTCTGGTGAATATCCAACTTGAAAGTCTTTTCCCAATATTAATCCAGATGCTTGTTCTAAAAGGGGTATACAGATTTCCTCGGTTGTACCGGGATATACAGTTGATTCAAGAACGACAATAGAATCCTTCTTTAAATGTCGTCCAACTATTTTACATGCATCTATTATTGGATTTAAATTAGGAGTATTATCATTATTAATGGGTGTTGGAACAGCAATAATATGAAAGTTACATAAAGCCAAATCTTGTTCCTCGTTGGTGAAGTGAATAGTTGAATTCGCTAATTCTTCATGTCCAACTTCGTTTGTAAGGTCAATAGCTCTACGGTAATAATTGATTTTTTCCTCATTTATATCAAATCCAATAACTGAAAATTCCTTTGCTAATTCTACCGCTAATGGTAGGCCAACATAGCCTAAACCTATAACTGAAATAAGTAATTTTGAATTCATATTGATTACCTTCTTTTTAGTATAATTTGATACTAGTATTTACATAGAATGTAATTTAAAAAGGTTTAGTGTGTTAGTACTTAACCCACCAGCTCTCCAAATAGATATCTTATGGAAATTTTTGTTATTTAAATAGTTAATCCATGATTGTAAAGTGGATGCGTCTGCATACCACACCTCATTTTTAATATTCTCGTTATCAATAAAGGTGAAATGCATAGCATCACTATTTGAATCTCTAGTTGGATGAACTTGATAGTCTTGAACAATTTTTTCAACCTCTTGTTCAGTTAAACTATCTGTATATTGATCATTCCAAATAAACCCACCTGTTGCCAACGCAATATTTATATCATGATTTGTCTTAGATAATTTATTTGTAAGTTTTTCAAGAAATTCATAATTAGCTTTAGGACCTGGCCCACTGTGATAACCGTATAAATTATAGGCCATAACAACGTACTGAATATCTTGAGGTAAACTAACGCTTTCAATTGGAAAACTAGGTTCTAAAACCACTCTTAATGATAGATTATTCATTTTTAGTTCATTATTTAATTCTTCAAGAAATGTAGTGTATGAAAGGATAAGATTTTCTGGAATTTTTTCATAGTCTAGTTCCACTCCATCAAATGGAAATTGCTTTGCAGTATGAATAATTTGCTGAATGTGTTCTTCTATTGTGGTATTAGATGAGAGTATCTTTCTTAGTAGTTCAGAGTCTTTTTGATTTACTTGATTTTCCGAGAGGAATTGGTCGTTAATAATCGTCAAATAAATATTATGATCTGCAAATGAATTATTGGAAAAGGCTTGTTCAATTAATTGCTTTCCATCCTCAGTTTGATATAGATTGTTACCTTCATCAAAATAGGTAGAGAATAGTTGGTAGTTATCTACCCCGTCACCAGTGTTTACAGCTTCTTCAATGGAAGCTTCAAGATTCCAATCGACAAGCCATAATGATAATTCTAACTTTTTTAGATTTTCAATAAATGGAGAGGGGGATTCTTTTAGTTTGAAATTTGCTATTATCATTATAAGTAGTAAGGTTGCGATTATATAAAGTAAGATTTGGCGAATAAGAATACCACCCATCATTAAAAAATATCGATAAAGAAGTTTGTTGTATTATTTAAAAATTCAGACAATTTATTAAGTGAGTAATGCACACCACCCGGTTCAGTTGTGAAAATGATCGCCTCATTATTACTAATCGTAATGTTTGAAATGATTGCATCATAAATAGAATCACTATATTGCTCATGAGTAAGATCTTTGGGAATGGTTGAACCACCAAATGATAGATAGAGTTCTTTAGATGCAATAAAATCTGTTAAATTAATGGTGAATAGCTGTTTCTGGTCTACTAAAATATTTAACTCGTTAGTATTTAGACTAATGTTAAAAGTCCTGTCATTTTGTAAGTTACTAGGGTAAGAATCCTTTTCAATTCTCGAACCTTGTTGAGTATCCCAATAAGTATAGGTAGTTGCCTTATTAAATGCATAATCTTTGCCTTCCCAATCGATTTCACTTAAAGGGAATTCGCCTAGTAAATTTTCGGTTGCTTCATTTGTTACAGAAGAAATTAATAATTTATTATTTTCTAAGCTGATTTTCAATTCATTTTGATTGTCGCTATTTTTCAAATAAATAGATTGATTTCCAACTATATTCCCTTTAAATGTAAAGTCTAATTCGGAGGTATTAGGGATTGCTTCATTCAAGGTAAGCTTTGATTCCTCAAATGGATAAGATGTAATAATTAACTTATTATCATCAAACTCTACAACTCCATTTTCTAATACCCAATCGTTGGCTAATTCCTTCTTTCCAATGTAAAACTGAATAGGTATTTTACTATCTTCTTGAATTCTCATCAACAAATGATTTGTTGGCCAATATGGTGCTACTTGTAATCTAGTTAAGTTATAAATATCTTCATTGGATTGATTATAGGATTTAAGCTCTCTATTAAAATGGAGTGCAAATGTATTTTTTATTTCGGTGTCATTAACCTGTTCTACATGCTTGTCCATATGATCATAAAGTGTATTTGCATGCATAATTGCGTAAGCTTTTGGAGTATAACCGAATGCATCTGTGTATATGTTTTTGATATAGGAATAATCTCCAGTGATTCGCTTTTCCATCTCATCAATAGTTTCAGTAGTAATCATATATTCGTCTCGGATGTAATCCATTAAATAATGATTGTAAAATTCAATCTTTGTTTTATCAGGGACATCATTTTCTTCTCTCATTCCAATAAACTGGCCGTCACCGTCAAAAATATTAATATAAGATAGACGATAACCATTTGACCCTACTTCCCAAAATCCACTATTTGTCATATCTATTAGATGCCTTGGTTTTAAAAATTTTGTATCTGATGTATCCATTTTGTTCGCGTAAGTATACATTGTTGCCTTATAGTTAAGTTTTTCTAATATAGGCTGGGCAAATATACTTGAATCGTTTCGTCCATCTTCAAATGAAAGAAAAAGTGCCTTCTCAGGTAAAGGAGTACCCTTTTGGTAAAAGTCGATAATTTGTTGTTGAGAGATTGTCTCAAAACCTTGATCTTTTAACAGTGTAAGTTGTTTATCGAGAGTCTCTTTTGAAATATATTTTGTATCGCCACTAAGATCTACACCGAAGTATGATAAGGCAATAAATCCATCTGTATTTGTAAAATTACTTGAATCTAATTCCACGTATTTTTCAGTGTAAAAAATGTAGGGGATAACAACTACTAATACAAGCCCAATAATTATAAATTGTAATATTGTTCGTGTTATTTTCATTACGTTCTTTTTCTTGTAATTTAATCTATTTCTATAAAGAATAAGGATTACCTCTTTTCAATTATTCTTTTCCACTATACACAGGGTATTTTTTCATCTTTCTCATCTTTTTCTCAATTTTCCTTTCTCTTTCCAAAATATCTTGAGGTGTATCTCTTGTGCCCCAAGTTGATTTCCAAAATGTAACCCACGCTACAGGCATTTGCCATAAAAGAACGAACTCGTAGTAGATTACAAAGAAAATACCAAAAGACCAAAGTGTACTTTTTTTGAAAAATAAGTGGGTAAAACTCATCAACAAAGCCATTAATAACAAACCAACTAAGAATGTAATAGGGAAAATATGATGCACTATAGGTACATAAATTAGGTTATATAAAACAACAATTGGGGCTGCGATTGGAACAATAAAGCCAATGATAAAGAATAAAAACATAAATGGCTCTTTCCTCCACATAAATGAAAGTGCTCTTAGAGACTCTCGAAGCCAAGAACGTTTCCAACGCATTTGCTGTTTAATAAAAGTATTATAACTAGATGGAACAATAGTGGAGCATACTGCGTTGTCTTGATAACTTGTTCTATGGGTTTTTAATATAAAGTTCGTTAAGCTTCGATCATCGCCGAATGTAGCTGGGTGACCTAAAAACTTTTGGTTTAACCATGCCTCTGCATTTTCTAAAACAAGGTCTTTTCGGTAACAGGATAATGGCCCTGATAAACAAGTTACACAATCAAAACAAGCTTCAGCAGCTTTCATAATTCTAAAAGCAATGTAATATCGAACGGTTTGTAATTTTGTTAAAGCATTTGTATATTTGTTTTCAACTTCTGTTCTACCAGCAACGCCTCCCATTTTAGGATCTTGGAAGGGCTGGACAATGTTGCGAATGGCTGTTGGCTCTAAAAAACTATCCGAATCAACAAAAACTACTAAGTCATGTTTTGCTAATTTGACGCCTTCAATTAATGCCTCTCGTTTTCCTTTATTTACAGGCTGCACATAAAATTGAATCCGTTCTTTCGTATTAAACTTTTCTCCTGTTGAATGAATTCTTTGCATGGTTTCTCTTACTTTTTCAGCAGTTCTATCTGTTGAGTAATCATCAACAATAATGACTTCTAATTTATCAATTGGATATGCCTGGTCAATACAACTTAATATTGTCCTTGAAATCCATTTTTCTTCATTAAAAACTGGAATTATGATTGAAACGCCAGGTTCATACATGGAACTTGTTTTAACCTTTTTATATAGCATTCCGAAAAGATAACGACTTAATAGAAAAGAAGCTGCTACTAGACTATAAAAATATAAAAATTGATTGAATTTGAAATAAATCACACTTTCAGACCGCATCAAAACAATAATAAATGTAATGAGAAATAGTAATAAACTTGAAATGAAAAGCGAATATCCCCATCTTCTTTTCTTTAAATATTTATTCAATGATTTATCAAAGTTAATGGCAAATAGCATAGTAGGTTTACCATCGATGGTCTCTTTTTTTACTCTGACAACCGTTCCCGATATAGTAACTTTCGACTCATATCCCTCGGGCATCGCTCCACCAGGTATTTCAAATGTTAATGTTAATCGTTGACCAACAAGTAAGAGATTGTTTGTGTTTTCAGCAGAGATTAAAATACCGGTATTGGAAATATTTCTGCATAAAAATTCACCTGTTAGCGGACCATGTTTTTTGGAATAGATGCGATGAATAGGAAAGTCTACAATATATCGTTGCCCTAATTTTCTGTGAAAAAGTAGTTCGTTCGTGTCTAGAAATTTTGTGCTTGAATCTGACATAAAACCTCGACGATCAATTAACTGGCGAATTTTCTCAGGATCCGGAACATTAGAAAGTATTCTACGATCGTCCAATGGAGTTGTAAGAATTTCATCAGTTTTCTTCATGCTTATTTTAATCCTCCTTAACCGAGATCGTTTCCGATACCCACTCAGACATCATTTTAAATTCATATCCTTGATTTAATAAATCCTCGATAATTAATGGCAGTGCTTCAATATTGTTTTTACCGTCCAAAACATGCATCACGATGACACTACCTGGTTTTGTCCTCTCCATGACTCTTTGATAAATGTCCTGAGCTGATAATGAAGTATCCCAGTCAAATGAGGCAACATCATACATTGCTATTACATCAATGCCTGTAGCAGTAATGACTTTTGCAGACTCCTCATCAATAATTCCTTGAGAAGGTCTAAAATAACGTAGGGGGATATCCTGAATCGCTTCTGCTAATGCTTGATCAGCCATAATGATATCCTCTTGTAATGCTGCTGGATCCATTTGTGTAACATCAAGATGATTGAATGAGTGGCTCGCAACCTCATGACCGTCATCTATAATAAGCTTTGCCAAATTTGGATTTAGTTCAGCGGCTCTACCTATTAAAAAGAAAGTGGATTTAATATGATATTGCTTTAGTATGTCAAGAATTGCAGAAGTAGTTGCATCCCCTGCATAATCATCAAAAGTTAAAGCAACTTCTTTTTTATCTGTCTTCTTAGAATAAAATAGATTTGGTTCCACATTTTCGTAATGAAGATTTAGAGAGAGTGTATCCGTGCCAAGAAGTTCTTCTGCAGTTTTATTAGTCGTAGAAGAAGAAATTAGATCTTCCATTGTAGTAAGTTTAAAACCCTTTTCACTGGCATTTTGATGTATTAAAGCAATTGAGTCCACCACTGACGGATTAATATAGGTATTAAGCTGAATGATTCCTCCTCTTGTTGAGAACTTGTCTACATAATTAGCAATTTCATCGGCACTTTGCATATTTCGATCTTGAGGATTAATTGTATAACCTATTACTTTCATACCTAACTGAGCAGCTGCAAGTTCCATATTCAACGTTGAATCTCCAGTTCTACTTCGAATATACTTGGGCTGAAAATCCAGTTTTTCACGGAACACTTTATTTGCTAGTTCCATTTCCAAAAAGGTTTGTTCATAAGAGTATTGATCCATTAAAGCGTGATTTAACGTATTATTATGAACTGTGTGACCTCTTTCGATGATCTCTTCAACCAATGAAGGATCCTCCGCAAGTCTATTACCTGGTACGAAAAAAGTAGCTTTTACATTAACGGTATCTAGCTCGTCTAATATTTTATGCATGGTGTTCTCTTCAGCTAAACCATTAAAAGTTAGTGCCATTTTCTTGTCAGTCGTTCTTACCAATTGAATACTTTTACTCTTATGTTCTGTAGGAGGAACTATATTCACTTTATTTACTTCTGATGAAGAAGAGAGCGCTCCATTTTGGGAACATCCTACTAAAAATACTAAGAGTGAGAGGAAATATATTAATTTCATTTTCATATAAAATTCCACCTTATTACTTATTTCTAATAGTTATATATTAGTTTTAGTAGGAAAAAATGCTAAATTATTAATAGATTTATAATTCTTTTTTAATAATTCGGAAAATTACCCTCTGAGCTTAGTTGAATTAAAATTTTCTGTAATTTACGTAAAAATTACAAATGCTCCCCCTTTTTCATTTATTATAAGTTGGTGTATAATATCAAAGTCTCATTTACTTATAATTAGGTAGTAAGAACTTACCTTGATGTATATTCATAATTTTAGAAAGAGAGTGAATCCAATGGGTCGTAAATGGAATAATATTAAAGATAAAAAAGCAGAGAAAGATAAAAATACTAGTCGTATTTATGCAAAGTTTGGTGTTGAGATCTATGTAGCTGCGAAAAAAGGTGAACCAGATCCAGAATCGAATGCTGCATTAAAATTCGTTTTAGAGCGTGCAAAAACTTATAATGTACCAAAACACATTATTGATAAAGCAATCGATAAAGCTAAAGGAGCTGGCGGCGAAGATTATTCTGAACTACGTTATGAAGGCTTTGGCGTTTCAGGATCTATGGTAGTTGTTGATGCATTAACGAATAACGTAAATAGAACAGCTTCAGATGTTCGTGCTGCATTCGGTAAAAACGGTGGGAATATGGGTGTAAGTGGTTCAGTTACATACATGTTTGACTCAACTGCCGTTTTTGGTATCGAAGGTAAATCTGCTGATGATATATTAGAAATTTTATTAGAAGCTGACGTTGATGCACGTGATGTATTTGAAGAAGAGGACGTTACAATTGTTTATGCAGAACCAGACCAATTCCATGCAGCTCAAGAAGCATTTAAAGCAGCAGGCATTACAGAGTTTACTGTAGCTGAATTAACAATGCTTCCTCAAACTGAAGTGACATTGTCTGAAGAAGATCAAGTGAAGTTTGAAAAAATGATTGATGCGTTAGAGGATTTAGATGATGTTCAACGCGTATATCACAATGTAGATTTAGGGTAATACGATTATTAATCCAATAATTTACTTAAAGTAGCGCGGCATGTTATGCCGCGCTACTTTATTTTTGTTAAATGAGAAAATATTAGGAGTAATAGGATAGTTTATGGGAAGTTATTAAGATAATAATGTTAATGACTAATAGTTTGCTAGATACAAAATTTAGTTATATAATAATTATTCAAACTATTCCAAAAATAAGGAAGAAGGTAATATTATGGTTACTTTTAAAGATTATGAATACAAAAGACCTGAACTTGAAGTCTTGTCAAAGGAAATCCGAAATTTAATTGAACAATTTAAAAATGCAGAAACTGTTGAGGCGCAAACGGAGATTATCGAACAAATTAACAAACAACGTAACAACTTTAGTACACATTCATCGTTAGTATATGTACGCGCTTCTATTGATACAAATGATGAGTTCTATCAAAATGAGAGAGATTATCTTGATGAAATTTCGCCTCAATTTGAAGAAATTATTTTTGAATATTACAAGGAACTTGTTAAATCGCCATTCCGAGCACAACTTGAGGAGAAATGGGGAACACAACTTTTTGCACTAGCTGAAAATCAAATTAAAGCTTTCTCACCTGAAATAATAGAGTTAATGCAAAAAGAAAACAAACTTTCATCAGAATATAGTAAACTTGTTGCTTCTGCGCAAATTGAGTTTGATGGTAAAACATTAACTTTAGCACAATTAACACCATATGGTGAATCAACTGATCGTGAAGTGCGTAAAAAGGCAATGATTGCAAGATTTGACTTCTTTAAAGAAAACGGCGAAAAGTTTGATGAAATTTATGATTCGCTTGTTAAACTACGTCATCAAATTGCAACGACACTAGGGTACAAAAATTATGTTGAGCTAGGTTATATTAATATGAACCGAGTTGACTACAATGCAGAAATGGTTAAAAACTTCCGCGACCAAGTGAAAGAATTCATTGTTCCTGTGGCAACGAAGCTATATGAAAGACAAGCAAAAAGAATTGGTTTAGAGGACTTTAAATATTATGATGAAGGCCTTAACTTCCTTACTGGTAATGCAAATCCACAAGGGGATGCAAAATGGATTATTGAAAACGGTAAAAAGATGTATGAAGAGCTTTCTCCTGAAACAGGCGAATTTATTAACTTCATGATTGAACGTGACTTAATGGATTTAGAAGCGAAAAAAGGGAAAGAAAGTGGAGGCTATTGTACATTCATAGAAGACTACGATTCACCATTCATCTTCTCAAACTTTAATGGTACTTCAGGAGATATTGATGTTCTGACGCATGAAGCTGGACATGCATTCCAAGTTTATAGAAGTCGTAACATAGGTATACCAGAATATCTATGGCCAACATATGAATCTGCGGAAATCCATTCAATGAGTATGGAATTCTTCACTTGGCCATGGATGGAATTATTCTTTAAAGATGAAACGGAAAAGTATAAATTTAGTCATTTAACAAGTGGATTATTATTCTTACCATACGGAGTTGCAGTTGATGAATTCCAACATGTGGTTTATGAAAATCCAACGATGACACCAGCTGAGCGTAAACAAGCTTGGAAAGAAATTGAGGAAAAATACTTACCACATAGAGACTATGATGGTTACGATTACTTAGAGCAAGGCGGATTCTGGCAACGTCAAGGGCATATTTATAATAGTCCATTCTATTATATTGATTATACTCTTGCTCAAGTTTGTGCGTTCCAATTCTGGAAACGCTCTAGAGAGAATTTTGAAGATGCATGGAAAGATTACCTTCACCTTTGTGGATTAGGTGGATCAAAATCCTTCACAAAACTTGTTGAGGAAGCAGGATTAATCTCTCCATTTAATGATGGTTGTATTGAATCAATTATCGAATCAATTGAAGAGTATATTAATTCAGTTGATGATGAAAAGTTATAAAATAAAAAACCTCTCGAGTTTCGAGAGGTTTTTATTATATATGATTGCCAATTTTGTTAATATATCCTTATATGGTTTTAATATTAAGTTTTTGGTAAAAACTAGTGTTGGATGACAGAAGGGAGTGAATCCAAGTTATGACAAAAAAAGTATGGTTTCAAGTAGGCATCGGACTATTAATATTATTATTCATTATTAAGTATACAATTGAAATTCATTGGATATTTAATCCAATATTTATTATTCTACAAACAATCTTTGTTCCATTATTGATTGGTGGAGTACTTTACTACGTTACAGAACCATTACAAAGAATGTTAGAAAAGCGCGGAATGCCAAGATGGGGAAGTATCATTTCAATTGTATTATTGTTATTAGGTATTTTTACTGGATTAGCGCTACTGATTGCAAATCCAATTTCGACTCAGATTAATAACCTAGTTAAAAATGCTCCATATATTAGCGATAAAATAATGGAAGTGACTGATCTAATAATCAGCAATAAAGATAACTTACCGCCTCAAGCTGAACAGTTAATAGATTCTGTTTCAGAATCTATTCAAGGAATTGCTGTTGCGGGTAGCCAAATGATCGTTTCTGTTATTAGTGGTGCTGTATCAGCTACATTTACACTAATTTTAATTCCGTTTTTCTTTATCTTTATGTTAAAAGATCACGAGAAATTTGCTCCGCAGATTTATAATGTCTTTAGTGGTGATCGTCGTAGATGGGTAAAAGAAACATTAATCGATATTGACAATGTTTTAAGAAACTATGTACAAGGACAAGTAATGATTAGTGCCATTCTAGCAGCATCAATCTATGTTGGTTATCTTTTAATTGGTCTCGATTATTCTTTATTACTAGCAATTTTTGCGTTCTTTATGAACATGATTCCTTTTATAGGACCATGGATATCATTAGCGCCAGCTGTCGTAGTTGCTTTAGTGCAGGATCCAGTATTAGTAATTTGGGTATGTGTGGTTACTCTTGTAGCGCAACAAGTGGAGAGTAATTTAATTACTCCAAATATAATGGGTGAAAAGTTAAATATACATCCTTTAACGGTTATTTCTGTTGTACTTGCTGCGGGGAACATTGCTGGATTTATAGCGATTATTATAGCTATTCCAACTTACGCAGTCATCAAAGCAATTGTAATTAATATTTATGAAGAACGAAAAAAAATAAAGGAAGCTGCGACGAAAACAGTCTAACAATTCGACGAACAGTATGCCAATTTGGTATGCTGTTTTTTAGCTCCAAAGAGCAACTAATAAACTATATTAAAACCTATAAAAAGGAGTATATCCATGCTATCATTTGAACAGAAACAGAAAATTATTGATTCCTTTCCTGAACTATCAAAAAAGGAAATTTCATTGAAACGATTAAATTATCATTATGATGAGAGCCAATATGAAAAATCAATTGTAGTTGAAAAACTACATCCCAATGGTAATGGCTTTGTTTATGTGGGAGATTTGTTAAAATACGAAAATGAAGTGAATGAAAAGGGATTAGTAAATATAAGAGATTATGATGAAACAATGCTTCGTGAAATAATTAGAGATGCAATAGACTATTTATCAGAAGATCCGGATCAACCGATTATTGAAACTTGGGTTTCGAGTAATGGTACGACAATTGAATTAGTCTATGAAAAACGTAGTTGGAACATTTATTTTCAACAAAACTTAGAAGAAAGTTTTGGTACAAAAGAAGCAGCTGTTTCATATTTACGTGAAGAAGGTTTCAAAAATAAACAATAGAGGTAAAAATATGAGTGGGAAAAAAGCAGCGATAACTGTAGTAAGTATCTTAGTAATAGCGGTAATAATAATTGTAATCGCATTTCAAGCATTTTTTGCAACCTATGAACCGAAGAAAATCGGTGGAAATGAGCAATCTTATCAATTCAATGAGGAAACTAGTGCGACCAACCTATTATAGGAATGTCGCGCTTTTTTTGTCTATATCAATAGGTATCAACAAAAAAGCTAAATGACTGTCGCCATTTAGCTTGTACTTTTTAAAAGAAAATATTTAAGATGAAGAAAATGATAGCAGCCATAACAGCTGATATAGGCATCGTAATTAACCATGTTAACACGATTTTTCGAGCAACTCCCCATTTAACCCCTTTTACACGTTGAGCTGATCCTACTCCCATAATTGCAGAAGAGATAACATGTGTAGTTGATACTGGTAAATGAATCAAAGTTGCACCGAAAATGATGGAAGCTGAAGCTAAGTCTGCAGCCGCACCATTAACTGGACGGATTTTCATAATTTTACCGCCAACCGTTTTAATAATTTTATATCCACCAATAGATGTTCCTAGCCCCATTGCAATTGCACAGGCAATACGTACCCACTCATGAACGTTATCATCTGTTTGTAAACCTGCAGCTATTAAAGCCATTGTAATAATACCCATTGCTTTTTGAGCATCGTTTGTTCCATGAGTGAACGATTGAATCGCTGCAGTAAGAATTTGGAAAGTACGAAAACCCTTATTAGTACGATATAAATTTAGATTTTTAAAGACAATTTTAAAAATCGACATCATGATAAACCCAAATGCAAGTGCAAGAAATGGTGAAACAACCAAGCCAATTAAAATGCCAGTAAATCCACTATAGTTTAAAATGCCAAATCCTGCTGCAGCTATTGCTGCACCGGCAATTGATCCGATTAAAGTATGTGAAGAACTTGATGGAATACCGAAGTACCAAGTTGCCAAGTTCCATATAATCGCAGATAAAAGTGCAGCTAAAATAACAATAGTCCCAGTAGTATCATCTGGTGTTGCATTTAATGAAAAGGGATCCACAATATCTTTAGCAATCGCTTTTGCTACCCCAACAAATGTAATGGCCCCTAAGAAGTTCATTGTAGCAGCTAAGAGAACTGCTACTCGTGGTGGTAAGGCACGTGTTGAAACAGAAGTAGCGATTGCATTTGCTGTGTCATGAAATCCGTTGATAAAGTCAAATGCAAGCGCAAATATAACAACTAATATCGTAATAATTAATATAGTATCCATAGAGTGTCACCTAAGCATTACGCATAATGATTGTTTCTAATGTATTTGCAACATCTTGACAATAATCAGCAATATCTTCAAGTTGGTTATAAATATCTCTGAACTTAATCAAGCGAATAGGATCTTTTTCTCTAAGGAATAATTGTTTAATGGATGATCGTGATACTTCATCACATTCACGTTCATAATCCTTAATAAGGATAATATGCTTTCTCATTTCTAATAGACTTTTCTTATTTAATAGGTCGATAGCAGAGACAATTTCATCTGCACTTTTTGTAATAAACTCTAAAAATTTTCGCATAGAATCATCGATTTCTGTGAATGAAAACATTTCAAAATGAGCAACACAATGTTCCATTCCATCCAATACGTCATCTAAGCAGTTTGCTAATGCTAAAATATCTTCTCGCTCAATCGGAGTCATGAATGATTTATTTAACATTACAATCAAATCATGAATAAGATTGTCGCCATAAGTTTCGTACTGTTTTATTTTAATTGATACATCCTTTAAATCCGCAACTGTGCCATATTTTGCGTCATTTGCATAATGGATTGCTTCTCGCATATTTTCAGCAATTTTATGTAGAGACAGGAAAAATGGATCTGGTCTTCTAGAGTTAAACATGTAATTCCTCCTGATTTACTTCAAACTTTTTTCAAAACCTTTTTCATAATAACAAACAATTAGTAAAATCTATACAAAAAGAGTGTCGTTTTATACAAAATTTACATTCGTGTAATATTTCGTTTTCATTAATTGTTCAATAAATAAAGACAAGTAGGACTTTGAAGATCAAAGTTTACTTGCCTTTGTAGTATATGTTGTTTTGTTCTAACTATTTAAATAATCTTGTAATTCGTTTTGTAAGAAAGGTTTAGCTGATAAGAATTGCACAAAGTCATCATAACGTTTTCGTTGTTCAGATGTAGGTTTTTTACCAGTATAATAAGCACGTAATAATATATTCTTTGGTGTATGTTCAATATCGATGAACTCCAAAACTTGGGTGTCATACCCAACTAAAGTGAGAACTTCCGCACGTATAGAATCCGTTGCAAGTGCAGCGAAACGTTCACGTATTAAACCATGTTGGACCATAATGTCTAATGCTGGTGAATGTAATTGTCGATTCAATTCATGCTGACAACATGGAACACTTAATATTACTTTTGCTCCCCATTTAACAGCTCGAGCTAATGCCATATCAGTAGCTACATCACAAGCATGCAATGTCACGACCATATCAACAGAGGATTCATCATTATAATCATTAATATCCCCTACAAGAAACTCTAGGTCTGAGTATTGAAGATCAGATGCAATTTTTCGACATTCTTCGATAACTTCCTTTTTTAAATCGAGTCCTGTCACCTTAATATTTAAACCCTTTTCGATTCTTAAGTAATGGTACAATGCAAACGTTAAATAGGATTTACCAGAACCAAAATCTAATATTCGAATTTGTTTGTCTTTCGGTAGATAATCCAAAGAATCATCTATAAATTCTATAAAACGATTAATTTGTTTGAACTTATCGTACTTTTGTTTTTTTACCTTTCCATCTTCAGTCTGAACACCTAGTCGAATAAGAAAAGGATATGGAGTTGTGTCATCAAGCAAATATTGCTTTTTTCGATTGTGTGATAAATTTACTTCTTTCTTTTGACTCTTTTCACCTTTCCAAATAACTTTATTCTTTTTTGATAATTGTATTTGTATCGACTCATTTAGAAACTGTAAATGTAGTTGTCTGAATTGTTCAAATACTTTATCTAAATATTGTTCAAATTCTTCTAATAAAACATTTTCGTGCTTAAGTATACGTTCGTATTGATATTCAATCTGTATATGATAACTTCCTTTTAGTTCAATTGGCTTTAATTTAACCCGTTTTAATTCGTTCGATTTTTGTCGAGGTTGGCTAATGGTAGCATTTACAAGCTGTTTATTAACGATGCGTTGCAGGAGCTCTTCTCTCATTTCTTCAAAGTTCATAAAAATTAACCTCCGTAAATGATCTTGACAATAGTGTAGCATAGATAAGCTATGAATCAGTAGTCGCGAAGTAGAATCGATGATTATATTAGAATAATTTAACACTTATTAGCATAATACAAATTTTATTGAATTTTTTAAAAAATAATTGGTCACAAAATGTTCAAAATATGATAGATTAGTATTATAAAGTTTCAGTATTCTACAAATTTAGACAAATCTAATATGTAGCATGCTATTTTATCAAAAAAGATACAAAGGGGGAAATTATATGAACGATTTAACATGGCAAGCAATAGCAATTGTAATATATATGTTGGCAATGATATTGATCGGATGGTATGCCTACAAAAGGACGACTAATTTAAACGATTACATGTTAGGTGGACGTGGATTAGGTCCAGCAGTTACTGCATTAAGTGCAGGGGCTGCAGATATGTCTGGTTGGCTTTTAATGGGACTACCGGGTGCAATATATTTATCAGGTATGGGAGAAGCTTGGATAGCAATTGGTTTAACAGTAGGGGCATGGTTAAACTATGTTTTGGTTGCGCCACGTTTACGTGTATATACACAAGTTTCAAAAGACTCCATTACAATTCCAAGTTTCTTGGACAACCGTTTACGCGATAAAACAAAACTTATTCGTATTGTATCGGGGATTATCATATTAGTATTCTTTACATTCTATGTTTCATCAGGAATGGTATCAGGTGGTAAATTCTTTGAAAGCGCTTTTGGACTTGATTATTTAACAGGTATGTTAATTGTTGCCGCTGTTACAGTAGGTTACACATTATTTGGAGGATTCTTAGCTGTTAGTTACACGGACTTCTTACAAGGGTTAATTATGTTCTTAGCGTTAGTCTTAGTACCAATCGTTGGGATCTTTATCACTGGTGGATTTGGTGAGACTGTCGCTTCAATTCAACAAGTGAATCCTGAACATTTTAACTTATTTGCTTCTTCACTAACAATTGCAGGGGTTGTTTCATCTGTAGCTTGGGGACTTGGATATTTTGGACAACCACATATTATCGTTCGATTTATGGCTATCAAGTCTGTGAAAGAGACAAGACAAGCTCGCCGTATTGGTATCGGATGGATGATTCTAAGTTTAGTTGGAGCAATTGGTACTGCTCTTGTTGGGTTAGCTTATTTCCAACAAAATAATATGTTAGATGAAAATTTTGATGCGGAAACAATTTTCATCTCAATGGGTCAGATTTTATTCCATCCATTTATTGCAGGAATTATGCTAGCAGCAATTTTGGCAGCTATTATGAGTACAATTGCATCTCAACTGATTGTTACATCTTCAGCTTTAGTTGAAGATATTTACAAAGCATTATTTAATAAATCTGCGTCAGATAAACACTATGTAGCAGCTGGTCGTATAGCTGTTCTAGTTGTATCCGTTATAGCAGCACTCTTAGCTTTAAATCCTGAAAACTCCATACTTGATTTAGTTGGATTTGCTTGGGCAGGATTTGGGGCAGCATTTGGACCAGTTATTTTACTAGCACTTTATTGGAGAAAGTTCACTAATATTGGTGCTTTAGCAGGTATGGTTGTAGGTGCTGTTGTAGCTTACGTCTGGGGAACAGTTCCTCAATTATCTGGCATGTTATATGAAATCGTTCCTGGTTTCGTATTAGGTTTAATAGCAGCGGTAGTAGCGAGTTTATTAACTTATAAGCCAAATGCTGATATTGAAAAAGAATTCGACGAAACATTAACGATTTTAAAAACCGAGAAAGAATAATTATTGCTCAACTAGACTCGTAGCAGCTGATGTTACGGGTCTTTATTTTTATTCTTAAGGATATAATAAAGTACGACCAAAAAAATATCTTTCTGTATGGAGGTAAGTCTGTGAGCGAAATGAAAGAAATCGAAGTATTAAAAGAACGAGGAATACTTGTAGGTGTGAATATACAAAATGATTCTAACTTTGACTATTCAATGATAGAGCTAGGTGAATTAGCACAAGCTCTTGATGTAGAAATTGTGGGAACAGTAACACAAAATCTGGAACGAGTGACCCCTTCACATTACGTTGGAACAGGTAAAATCGAAGAGATTAAACGTTTTTTTGATGAATCTGAAGCAAACCTAGTGATCTTCAATGATGAACTATCGCCGTCTCAAATTCGTAATCTTGAGCGTGATCTGGATTGTAAAGTAATTGATCGTACGATGTTAATTTTAGATATTTTTGAAAGACGTGCAAAAACACGTGAAGCAAAAATGCAAGTTGAATTAGCGCAACTTCAATACATGTTACCAAGACTTGTTGGACTACATGCTTCTCTTTCTAGACAAGGTGGGGGAACAGGTGGCGGATTTAGAAACCGTGGTGCAGGGGAAACAAAACTGGAATTAGATCGCCGTAAAATTGAGGACCAAATTTCTAAACTACGAAAAGATTTAGAAGTAGTGAAAGAGCAACGAGAAACTCAAAGAAAGCAGCGTAAGAAAAATCGAGTTCCTGTAGTTTCATTAGTTGGTTATACGAATGCTGGGAAGTCAACAATCATGAACCAAATTTTAAGCAAAGTTGGCCAGATAGAGGACAAGCAAGTATTTGAAAAAGACATGTTATTTGCCACATTAGAAACTTCCGTTAGGAACATTGAACTAGAAGATAAGAAGTCCTTTTTATTGACAGATACAGTTGGATTTGTAAGCAAATTACCACATCATTTAGTAAAGGCCTTTCGTTCAACACTAGAAGAAGCAAAAAATTCTGATGTACTTCTTCATGTTGTTGATGTATCAAATGAAGAATATGAATTTATGATGGAAGTTACAAATAATACATTGAAAGATATTGAAGTAGTCGATGTTCCAACTATTTTTGTATACAACAAATCTGATTTAGCAAACAAAACTTATCCTTTGGTGAGTGGGAATAATATATGGATATCGGCGAAAGAGGATAAAGGTCTGGATGAGTTAATTGAAATGATTCGCCAACGAATCTTCAGAGATTATGTGAAATGTCAAATGTTAATTCCTTTTGATAGGGGAGAAATAGTATCCTATTTAAACAAAAATGCAACAGTTCTTTCAACGGAATATGAAGAAAATGGAACGTTACTAGACTTGGAATTAAAACAAGCAGATTATAAAAAATTTGAGGAATTTAGTATCACAAAGTAGAAAACATGTACTTATTTACCATGTGTAAAATTGTATACTTATGGCCTATGTAATAATTCCCTTCTTTTACAATATAATGGGTAAGTAGGAAGTAAAATTCCTATTTTTGCGCATTTCAATACTGGAAAGTCTGAAAGGATTTGAAAAGATGAAAAAATGGACAACCCTTTTGTTCGTGTGCTTATTTGCTATGATCCTAACAGCATGTAACAGCACAGCAACCCCAGTTGCAAAAGAAGAGGATACATCAAAAGAAACTTCGGGTGAGTCAACGAAAGAACCAAAGGTTTCTGAATTAACATTAGAAGAAGTATATAAAAATGCAATGGACAGACAAAATGAAATAGAAAGTCTTACTTCTGAAGTAGCAATGGAACAATTAATCACTAGTGGTGGTGAAGAAATCCATGTGAAAAGCGACATGACAATGGACATGACGATAGATCCAATTGCTATGTATGCTAAAGGTACATCAACAATGGTAGATCCTTCTACAGGTGAAGAATTACCAATGGGATATGAAATGTATATGGTGAAAGATGGTTTCTTTATGTATGATGAAATGTCAGCAGCATGGATGAAATTACCTTCTGATAATTATGAAGAAATGTTGGGACAAACAGCCGAACAAGCGGATGCTTCTCAACAATTAGAGATGCTTAAATCATTCATAGAAGATTTTAAGTTTGAACAAAATGATGATCAGTATATATTAACTTTAGATGCTTCTGGTGAGAAATTTAACGATTTTGTATTGGAGCAGGCTTTAGGAACGGGTGCTCTTTCAACTGATGATCAAGCTATTCTTGAAAGCATCAAGTTTAATGATATGAGCTATGTGATTGTGATTAACAAAGAAACATTTGATACTGAAGAGATTAAAATGGTGATGGAATTAGTTGAAGAAAATTCTGGTGAATCAATTGTAATGAATACATTTATGACCTTCACAAACATCAATGGAATTGGTGCAATTGAAGTACCACAAGAAATTCTAGATGCTGCTACTGAAGTTACATTCTAATCATAAATAAAGATACTTGTGCTCTGGAAAAGTGTACAAGTATCTTTTTTATTTTTCCCTTAAAAAGGTACTCTATAATTTCAGTAATAAAACACATACTATAACATGTATAAAGTCAGACCTTTGTAAAATTGTGATGATAAATAATAAAAATAATACTGGATTGTAAGAGATATCATTGATTTTCATTCTCAATTAGATATTGATTTCTAATAATTTAGTGATTATAATAAAGAAGGAATTTAAAAATGAGAATCATTTTCAGTACATACTTACTTAAGAATATATAGAGTTGGAGATTAAAATGAAACTTTGGATGTTGATAATTGCAACAATTATCCTGTCATTTGTCTCGCTTTTTATTGGTGCTATAGATATAAGACCGAGTGACCTTTTAATTTGGGAATCTGATAAAACAAAAATATTTCTTATCAGCCGTATCCCTCGGTTATTGGCCATCATTTTAGCGGGAGCAGGAATGGCGATTGCCGGTTTAATTATGCAAAGTTTAAGCCGCAATAAATTTGTATCACCTACTACAGCTGGTACATTAGATGCTGCAAAGCTTGGTATTATTATATCAATGCTATTTTTCACAAAAGTAACTTACATACAACAAATTATATTTAGTTTTGCTTTTGCCCTAATTGGGACAATAATTTTTATGCAATTACTTGATCGAATTAAATTTAAGGATGTTATTTTTGTACCTTTAATTGGTATTATGTACGGGAATATTTTATCTGCTATTACTACATTTTTAGGATATGAGTCGGACGTTTTACAAAATGTACAGTCTTTCTTTATGGGAAGCTTTACGCTGATGGTTTCAGGACGTTATGAGTTGTTATATGTAGCAATTCCAGCTATTTTATTAGCTTACATATACGCAAATAAGTTTACAGTTGCTGGTATGGGAGAGGACTTTGCTAAGAACTTAGGGCTAAGATATAAAACAGTTTTATATCTCGGATTAACTCTTGTAGCAGTTATCTCTACAACTGTCGTACTTACTGTTGGAGTTATACCATTTTTAGGATTGATTGTTCCGAATATCGTATCACTGTATTTGGGAGATAATTTACGAAAAACAATACCACATACGATTGTGCTAGGTATCGTCTTCCTATTAATTTGTGATATTATAAGTCGACTAATTGTTTACCCATACGAAATACCAGTAAACACAACAGTTGCAGTCTTTGGCAGTGCAATCTTCTTAATTATGTTATTTAGGGGGAAAGCATATGCGAAAAAATAGTACGAAGATCATCATATTACTAGTAATCGCAATAGTTTTCATTCTGCTATATGCTTTCTATAATATTCAAGGTGGCTTTAGTTACGCCTTTCCAAGACGTGTAGAGCGTATTGTTGCAATGATTATTACAGGGATTGCTATATCTTACTCAACAGTCATGTTCCAAACGATTACCCGAAATAGAATACTAACACCTTCCATCATGGGGATTGACTCGATGTATGAAGTGGTACAGACGGTTATTTATTTCTTCTTAGGATCAGCGTCTATATTCGTTGTAAATCGATTTTTAAACTTCAGTACAGCAATAATAGTAATGATACTATTTGCACTAATCTTATATCGCTTTTTATTTAGAGCTGACAAACACCCCATTTATTTATTATTACTAGCAGGGATGATTATTGGTACACTGCTAGGAAGCTTAGGTTCCTTCTTGCAGGTTATCATTGATCCAGTTGAATATTTAAGTTTACAAAATGTATTATTTGCAAGCTTTACAAAGATTAAGTCTGAACTTCTATACATTTCATTAGGAATACTTGCATTGTGCTTTATATATGGAGCCACAATTATGCGAGATCTAGATGTTATGTCTTTAGGAAGAGACACAGCGATAAACTTAGGTGTAAGTTACGATAAGTTGGTGTTGAGAGTTTTAGTTTTATCATCAATCCTAATTGCAACATCTACTGCACTTGTTGGTCCAGTTACATTCTTAGGTTTAATTGTTTCCAATTTAGCGTACCAATTTATAGTAACGTATAAACATTCATTATTAATTGTAGCAAGTAGTCTTATAAGTATTATTGCATTGGTCGGTGGGCAATTTTTAGTTCAACATATTTTTCATTTAAATACGACAATTAGTGTCGTTATTAATTTTGTTGGTGGTATATACTTTATTTATTTATTACTAAAGGAAAGTAGGGCTGCAGGATGATTGAAATCAAAGGGTTAACTAAATATTTTGGCAAAAAGCCTGTAGTAGAAGATGTAACAGTAACTATTCAACCAAAGACTATTACATCGTTTATCGGACCTAATGGTGCTGGGAAATCAACACTACTTTCAATGGTCAGTCGATTATTAGAAGCAGATACTGGTGAGGTTCTTTTAGATAAAAACAATGTTAAGAAAATGAAGTCAGATTCATTTGCAAAGAGAGTTGCGATTTTAAAACAATCAAACCATTTAAATGTTCGATTAACAGTTCGTGAATTAGTATCATTTGGACGTTATCCCTATTCAAAGGGACGTTTAAATGAACAAGATGAGATGTACGTAGAACAGGCATTGGCATACATGAATCTTTTAGATATGCAAGATAAATACTTGGATGAATTATCTGGTGGTCAAAAGCAACGTGCATTTATATCAATGGTTATTGCTCAAGATACTGAATATATCTTATTAGACGAACCATTAAACAACTTAGATATGAAACACTCTGTTCAAATCATGAAGATTCTACGTAAATTAGTAGATGAATTAGGTAAAACAGTTGTAATTGTTTTGCATGATATTAATTTCGCATCGGTATATTCCGATCGTATTGTTGCGTTAAAGGATGGACGCGTTGTAAAAGATGGTCCAACAAAAGAGATTATTAATCCTGAAGCACTTCGAGATGTATATGATATGCATATTCCGGTCCAAGAGCAAAATGGTTGTCGAATTTGCGTTTATTTCAATTCACATGCTTAAAATGAATGATTTAGAGAAGTAACACTTTTTACTTTTCTAAATCATTTTTTTAAACTAATTTGGCAAAAATATTTTTGTGAAAAGTCTTGACGATAAAAATACGTTTGATATAATCAATATCAGTGATAATGATAATCGTTATCAATTATCAATTGAGAATTATGAATTATAGGAACAGGAGAGAATTCCAAATGAAAAAGTGGAAATTTTTAGCTGCAACAACATTATTAACTTTAGCTTTAGCTGCTTGTGGAGCTGAAGAAAAAACTGAAAAAGATACAACATCAACAGATACAAATACAGAGGTAACATCAAGTGAAGATTCTGCGTTCCCAATGACAGTTTCGCCTTTAACAAGTAAAACAGAAGATGCAGAAGCAGGGACTACAACAGTGTTTGATGATGTAACATTAGAAGCCATGCCAAAACGTCTTATTGTATTGGACATTGGATTTTTAGATACACTTGATGCTTTAGGGGTAGAAGGAGTTGTAGGGATTGCTGAAGCGTCTTCAGGTTTCCCAGAGCACCTAAAAGAAAAGTACGGATCAGGTAAAGTAGATACTGTAGGTACATTAAAAGAAATTAACTTAGAAGCTGTTGCAGCGCTAGAGCCAGATGTAATTTTCATCTCTGGTCGCCAAACAGCATTTTATGAAGAGTTAAAAGAAATTACACCAAATGTAGTATTCATCGGTTCTGATAACGAAGACTATATGGATGGAGTAAAAGAATCAATCGACTTAGCTGCTAAAATATTCGGTAAAGAAGATAAAGCCGAAGAACTAAAAACAAATCTAGATACGAAAGTTGCAGAGCTTGCAGAAAAAGCTTCTGGTTATGAAAATGCATTAGTTGCAATGTATAATGATAAGAAACTTTCAGGTTTCGACAATGGTCCAGATTCTCGTTTTGCATATGTATACAATGATTTAGGCTTTAAACCAGCAACTGAGGGTATCGATGCGAGTTCTCACGGTTCTGACTTTAGTTTTGAATCAATTCTAGCAGTAGACCCAGAAGTGTTATTAATTGTTGACCGTACTGCTAGTGATGAAGAAACAGTAAAAGCAGAAATTGAAAATGACATTATTAAACAAACACGAGCTTATAAAGAAGGTAAAATTGTTTACCTTGATGGTACTACATGGTACTTCTCAAGTAATGGTGCAACAACAGAAGTTACTAAAATTCAAGAAGTATTAGATGAATTAAAATAATTTGCAATACAAACTAGCTGCTCTTTATGAGCAGCTTTCTATTTTAAAGAAGTAAATTCTAAAAGGTGTCTTGTTTTTTGAGGCACTTTTTTCATATTATTCCAATATGAAAATATGATAATATGAAAAAGATGTTAATTTATCGGGTGGTGATTATTTGAAAAAGTGGACTTATTTCGTATCATTAATCGCATTTATTTGTTTTATTGTTTTAGCTTTATCGTATGAACAGCCAATTTTAGTACAATTTGATGAGACGATGAACCAATTGTTCTTTGGGAATTCTTTCATTTCATTCTTCCACTTATTTGGAGAGACGAAGTTTATTATGATTATTTCGATCATTTTAATCCTTTCTTTATGGTTTAGACAAAGAAATTATCGAGGCATGCTTTTAGTCTTATTAACAGTTGGTGCAGGTAATGGAATCAATCAACTTGTTAAGTCCTTAATTGAAAGACCCCGTCCAGATATGCTGGAACAATTAAGCTCATTTAGTTTTCCTTCAGGACATGCAATGATGGGGTTGCTCTATGTATTTACGATTGCATACATAATATCCGAACTGTTTATGAGCCAAAAGACATCCATTACTGTGTGGAGTATTGCAGTAATACTAGTAATCTTAATGGGATTATCAAGAATTGCTAGTAGTCATCATTATGCTACGGATGTTCTAGCAGGTTGGAGCTTAGGATTTACATGGTTTATCATCTGTATATATTGGTATGAAAGTAGAAAAAGAAAAATAAATAAGTTAAAGATTAAAGAAAGCGCCTAGACAAATAGGTGCTTTTTTAATTTACTAATGAAAGAAAGTAAAGGGAGCGAATTTCACCTAGGGAATAATAAATAACTTAGGTGAAAAAAGTTGCATAAAGGAAACTTTGTGTATATAATGCAAATAAGAAATTGTATGAGGAGAATCGTAATGGATAGTAATGTAATCTTAGCTTTAAGTTTGACGTTGTTTGCGGGATTGGCAACTGGAGTCGGTGCTTTAATTGCTTTTTTCACATCTAGAACGAATAAGAAATTTCTATCTGTTGCCTTGGGCTTTTCTGCAGGGGTGATGATTTATGTTTCACTCGTAGAAATTTTTGTGAAAGCAAAAGATTCATTAACATATGCTTTAGGAGATACATTCGGGTATTGGATGACAATCGTTGGTTTTTTTGGAGGAATGGTTTTCATTGCATTAATTGATCGATTTATCCCCAAAAGCAAAAACCCTCATGAAGTTAAAACGGTTGAAGATGTACATGCAGCAGAAGCAAATGCAAATATAGATCATGAGAAGCTTATGAAAATGGGGTTATTTACAGCTTTAGCAATAGCAATTCATAACTTTCCAGAAGGAATAGCAACATTTATGTCTGCCATACAAGATCCAAACGTAGGGATTGCTATTGCAATAGCTGTAGCAATTCATAATATTCCAGAGGGAATTGCTGTGGCGATTCCAATCTATTTTGCAACTGGTAATAGGAAGAAGGCATTCAAGTTATCATTCTTTTCTGGGCTCGCAGAACCTATCGGAGCATTCATAGCTTATTTAGTTTTGATGCCATTTTTAAACGACGTCATGTTTGGTATCATCTTTGCTGGAGTGGCTGGGATAATGGTGTTTATTTCTCTTGATGAATTATTACCTGCAGCAAAAAAGTATGATGAGACTCATTTATCGATCTATGGTGTGGTCGCAGGAATGGCAGTCATGGCAATCAGTTTAATATTATTAACTTAGTTAAAAAGAGGGTAAATTAATGGATGTGTGTATCCAATGATTCACCCTCTTCTTTATTTTGTTACGACAGGTATTTCTGTAACACGAACACCTGTATGATCTGCTTTTGTTAAGATTATCTTATGGGTAGGAAAGTGTTTTTCCATATTAAGTACAAATTGCTTTCCAATAGTAGTTGGAATCATTGCAATCATTGTGGGTCCAGCACCACTTAATGCTGTCCCATAAGCACCGTTTTCCTTAGCCGCATTAATAATCTCAAAGTATTGAGGAATCAGTTGAGCACGGAATGGTTCATGGAATAAATCTGCTTCCATATAACGACCAATGCGTTCATAATCTTTTGCAACAAGCGCCGCAGACAGCATATTAGCATTTGCGCTTGCTAAAACTGAATATGGGCGTTCAAATGTCTCAGGTAAGACGCTTCTAGCCTCGGAAGTTTTTAACTCCACATTAGGGATAAAGACAACAAAGGAAGCATCCAAGTCCTTTATATGAATAGTATCGACATTTCCCGTTTTGTCCATTGAAGAAATGGTTAATCCACCTAATACTGAAGCAGTTGCATTGTCAGGATGACCTTCAAATTGCGAAGAAATATTACATTTATCCTGAGGACTTAAGTTTAGATTACATGCGATATTCGCTAATTCAATACCAGCCACTATAGCTGATGCACTACTACCTAAACCGCGAGCAAAAGGTAGGTCACTTGACATTTCAATACGACAAGGTGGCATTTGTTTGTTAAAACGAGATGCTGTTTCATTCGCTATTTTATAGATTAAATGATTTTCAATCTCAATATTGTTAGGAAGACCTTCTGAAACATGGATAATTTCCCATTTGTCCTGTAGAGATACTGTTAAAGATAAATATAATGATAAACTAAGTCCAATCGAGTCAAATCCAGGTCCTAAGTTTGCGGTACTTCCGGGAACAGTGATTTGCCAGTTTTTACTCATAGAACTCCCTCAATATACTTACGAATTTCTTCTTTATCATTTTTAAGTGATACTAAATCAACAGTTGAAACCTTCATAGCAGTGTCGGGATCTTTTAATCCATTGCCTGTAAATACTGTAACAACACGGCTACCTTTTTCAATTTTACCATTTTCAACTGATTTAATCACACCAGCTAAAGAAGCAGCAGATCCTGGCTCTACAAATATACCTTCTGATGCAGCGATAAGTTTATATGCAGCTAAAATCTCTTCATCTGTTACTGAATCAATGATACCACCGGATTCATCACGAGCAGCTTCTGCAAATTTCCAACTTGCCGGATTTCCAATTCGGATTGCAGTAGCAACCGTTTCAGGTTCGGCAATTGGTGCACCCTTTACGATAGCGGCAGCACCTTCTGCTTCAAATCCATACATTTTTGGAAGGCCAGTATTTTTTGCCTCATGATATTCCTTAAAACCTTTCCAATAAGCTGTTATATTACCAGCATTACCAACAGGTATACATAAATAGTCTGGTGCAGATCCTAAGCTATCTACAACCTCAAATGCAGCTGTTTTTTGTCCTTCAATACGATATGGATTTACAGAGTTTACTAGTGTTACAGCAGTTGTTTCACTGACTTCACGAACAATTCTTAAGGCATCATCAAAATTTCCGTCAATTTCAATTATTTTTGCACCGTACATACAAGCCTGTGCCAGTTTACCAAGAGCTACTTTTCCTTTTGGAATAACAACAATTGATTCAATACCTGCACGAGCAGCATAAGCACTAGCAGCAGCAGAGGTATTTCCTGTAGATGCACAAATTACACATTTCGTTCCTTCTTCTACTGCCTTTGCAACCGCAAATACCATGCCGCGATCTTTAAATGATCCTGTTGGATTTAGTCCTTCATATTTTCCATATAATTCAATCCCTAACTTTTTAGAAAGATTCACAAGGTGGATTAATGGTGTATTTCCTTCATTTAAAGTTAAAGCAGGAGTTTGTTCAGTTACTGGTAAAAATTCTTTATATTCTTCAATAAGACCCTTCCACATATACAGTAGCTCCTTTTGTTCTCGCAAGGTGAACAGTTGTTTTTATATAAGAGACATTTTATCGCAAAACCGTCTTACATTTCAATAGCATTTGATAAATTACACAAACTATTAATAATATGAAATTTCTCTTGCCACAATACAGTAAATGAGTGTTTAATAAGTATATACAAGTGTAAAGACAGGGGGATATACATGACTAATGTGTTAACAAGTACCTCATCAAAAACTAAACCCATTTCAAGAAAAAAATTACTAGGTGTTGCTGGAACAGGGTGGATGTTTGATGCAATGGATGTTGGAATATTATCTTTCGTAATAGCAGCTTTGGCTGCTGAATGGGGATTAAGTTCCAGTCAAATGGGCTGGATTGGTAGTATCAACTCAATTGGTATGGCAGTAGGGGCATTCATATTTGGAGTGTTTGCAGATAAGGTTGGGCGTAAAAAGATCTTTATTTGGACGCTAGTCATATTTTCTGTTGCAAGTGGACTTTCTGCTTTAACAACTACTTTTGTTTTATTTTTAATTTTACGCTTCTTTGTTGGTATGGGATTAGGTGGAGAACTTCCTGTAGCTTCTACATTAGTATCTGAAAGTGTCCCTGCAAAAGAGCGCGGTCGGGTCGTGGTTTTATTAGAAAGTTTTTGGGCTGGTGGATGGTTACTAGGAGCAATTATTTCTTACTTTGTAATTCCAGCAGAGTTTTGGCCGATTGAAGGTTGGCGAGTTGCCTTGTTACTTACCGCTATTCCAGCATTTTATGCATTATATATTCGTTTGCATTTACCGGATTCCCCACAATTTACTGCTAGACCTGAGATGAAAAAGCGTAGTGTGTGGCAAAATATTTCGGGGATATGGGAAAATAAACATAGAAAAGCAACATTAATGTTATGGATTGTATGGTTTGTCGTAGTGTTTTCTTATTATGGCATGTTCTTATGGCTTCCAAGCGTAATGGTAGGAAAAGGATTTAGTTTAATTTCTAGTTTTGGGTATGTTGTAATTATGACACTAGCACAACTTCCTGGTTATTTTTCTGCAGCCTGGTTAATTGAGAAGGCAGGTCGTAAATTTGTTCTTGTTACATACTTAATAGGAACAGCAGCAAGTGCATTTGTTTTCGGTAATGCAGATTCAATCGAAATATTATTAATCTCTGGTATTCTTTTATCGTTCTTTAATCTAGGTGCTTGGGGTGCATTATACGCATATACCCCTGAACAATATCCACTAGTTATTCGTGGTACAGGGGCAGGTATGGCAGCTGCAGTTGGTCGAATAGGTGGAATTTTTGGGCCGTTATTAGTGGGGAATTTATTGGCTACTGGAGTTGATATTGGCTTTATATTTGGCATCTTCTGTGTCTCAATTGTCATTGGTGTTGCAGCCATCATATTCTTAGGAAAAGAAACAAAACAAATAGAGCTTGAGTAATATACAAAAGGTTTATTGTAGTTCTAAGTTTGAGCTATGATAAACCTTTTTTGTTCAATTTAATCGTTGAAATCTTTATCTAATGTCATTTTGAGATGAAATTTATCTAATTTTGTCGAAAATATGACTTTTGTTCTTTTAGATTTATGATTTTTCAGAAAACTCATTGTCTTTCATTTTCATAAGTGATAACCTTTCAATTGGCATAATGTATACAA
>DATMFE010000508.1:0-2223 GCA_035556295.1 Ureibacillus sp. | reverse complement strand
TGGGTGGAGGATTCACCATCGATAATCCTAATGCGATTGCATCTTGTGGTTGTGGAAGTAGCTTTAGAACAGCGAAAGTTGCTGGAACACCTGAGGAGTGTTAATGGTTACTAGTCGTATGGTTTTGTAGTATTTAGAAGTTTGTAAGTGGATAACATATAAAAAATCCGTTAGATTGAAGTGACCCCTAAAAGTTAGACACGGTTATTTCATTTAGGCAGCTAAGGTATAATGAGTTCGGTATTGCACCGGACTCATTTTTAATTTTGCCTTCAGACGTTTCGTGTTGTAATAATTTATATAGTTTTCAAGTTCCTTTTTAAAATGTTCGACACTCTCAAATTCTTTTAAATAGAGAAATTCTGATTTCATAATGCCGAAGAAGTTCTCCATTACTGAGTTGTCGTAACAGTTCCCTTTACGGGACATACTTTGCACAATACCTCTTGATTCAAGGGCATTGCGATATTGCTTCATTTGATAATGCCAGCCTTGATCAGAGTGCATCAGTAGCTTGTGTTTTTCAGGCAATCTTTCTAAAGCTTTCTCTAGCATTTCAGAAACTAAAGAATATGTAGGTCTTGAACCAATCGTATATGTAATAATTTCTCCGTTAAATAAATCTAAAATAGGTGATAAATAGAGCTTTTCACCAAATAATTTAAACTCCGTAATATCCGTTACCCACTTCTCGTTTGGCGCTTCAGCTTCAAAATTGCGATCTAAAATGTTCGATGCAATTTTACCAACTGTTCCTTTATAAGATTTATACTTTTTCATTCGAACCAAGCACTTTAAGCCTAGGGCTTTCATGATACGTTGCACTTTCTTGTGATTAACTTTTTTCCCACGATTCGCTAGCTCATCTCGAATACGACGATATCCATAACGGCCTTCATGTTCGTTATAAATAGCTTGGATTTCAGCTTTTAACTCGGCATCTGGATCTGGTCGATTCATCTTTTTTACTAAATCGTAATACGTGCTACGTTTGATTCCTGCAAACTCTACAAGTGCCTTCACCGTATATTTATGCCTTAATTCATAGATGACCTTTACTTTGTCTTCTTTGGTGATTTTTCCTTGGCTTGAACTAAGGCATTCAACTTTTTTAAATAATCGTTTTCCATTTCAAGCTGCTTAATACGCGCTTGAAGAGCTTCTGTAGAGCCTTCTACAAGAGTTTGTTTTGGTTGATTTTTTGTTTCTTTTTTCATGGATGGACGCCCCTTTTTCTTTGATTGAAGGGCATCGAATCCTTGTGTTTCGTACTTTTTGTGCCATTGAAGAATGGTTGATGGCGCTGCTATACCGAAAATAGCCGCTGTTTCATTTAAGGACGTACCGTTTTCAATCATGTAATTTAGTACGTCTAGTTTAAACTGTGCAGAGTAATTTGTATATCGTTTTACAAAAGCTTCTACACCATTATGTTCATATTGTTTCTTCCAAACTCGAATAATTTTATCATCCGCACCAAGCGATTGAGCAATTACTTTGAAACTTTCATTACCGTTCAAGTATCTCAAAACTGCTTGTAATTTCTTCTCAGCTGTAAATTTAGCCATATAAAAACTGCACCTCCAATTGTTAGATGTGTCTAACAATTGGGGAGCAGTTCAGGATCTTACAAAAAGGAGAGTGTTTTATGTCCTCTTAAACCACTTCTTGATTTTGAAGGGGCCATATTGAAGTTTTTCTAAATACTCCATTAACGCAGCATTATTTCTTTTTATTCTTACCTCATGATTAGATGGACTTAATGTGGGTATTTTTACAGTTGCTCGCTTGTATTTCTTGTGTGTTTCGTTCATTAATACTCACCCCTCCGATACGATTGTTTTCTCTTCGTTTATCTCAAATTCTTCAATTTTTCCTCCAGCACATATATATAATCATCCTCTGTTAAAGCATACATCGGAAAATCAAATGAATGCAAGAGGTTGGGTATGTGACCCATTCTTTCTTTTTATTGAAATACAAGATGCCAGGTAAGCGTGAACTCATCCTGTTTAAGTTCTTCTGTTACGATCTGTATGTAGAACTCTTTATAGCTCTTCTTAACGATAGTGCAAGACACTATATGGAATAGTTCCTCGGAATCATAATGACCTTCATAATCACTTGTAATGTTACATATATAATCAAAAACCATCAGAACTAATACATCCTGTTTATCATTTGTTAATTGAGTAGCTAACTGATCAGCTCCTTCTGCATCAT
>DATMFE010000507.1:0-8421 GCA_035556295.1 Ureibacillus sp. | reverse complement strand
TATTCCTAATCATTTTAAAGACACAAAAAAGAGAGGAGAACTCATCCCCTCTTTAACATAACCGTTCAATATAGGTTTCCTTAAAGACAGACAGACCAATCCCAATGCTCTGAACGCAGGCAGAGCCTTCAAACGTATTTAGTTAACGGATGAAAGTTGGGAATCGTAATCTCATTGATGCTGTCACAAGGAAAACCTCCATTTCTTAATAGATAGCAATATTGTAACAAAATCACCTTATTAATACAATTACTTTTCTAAGTGAAAAAATTCCTCTTGTAATTGGCTATTCTGGATAATTTGTCGAGTAATGGTTCTGATACAAATATGACTTGTTAGAAACATGGAATCTCAATTAGTATAGCGTTCAAAATTTTATTGAAAAGTATTAGCTGGTTTAGTTTAAATAGACTTCTTCACAAAAGATTAGTTTAATGTTTAATAAAAAAGCCAGTTTTCCTTAAAGTAAGGAAAACTGGCTTTTTTTATTTTAGAACAAACTATACTCCATTATATTTCCCTTTGTTTAATTCGCTTAATTAACTCTTCAAGCCAATAAATTGTGTGCTCTGTTCTAGTTGAAACATAGCCACTCATAAATTCTGCAAACTTCTCATGTTCTTTGTCTATCTGAATCTGCTTTTCAAAATTAGTAATTTGCTCCCAATGATCCTTAATATTTTTTAATTTTTTCTCTAATATTTCTACTACTTTCTCACGATCTACATACTTGATGCTTGCTAAACCTACTACCATATCACTAATCTTATCCGCATTTTCAAACAACTTGTAGATTTTTTTCGGTAGTTCTTCACGACCTTTTTCCGTAATCGTAAATATTTGCTTATCAGGTCGATGTTCTTCTTTTACGATTTCGACGGTCTCAATTAAACCTTGTTTGGCTAATGAATCAAAGTGGTAGTACAGTTTACTTTCTGTCAACCCACCTAGTTGATCCAATGGAATGGGTTCTGAAAGCTGTTTTTTTAATTTATAAGGATAATTGTTATCCTCCATCAATTTACTCAATATAAAAATTTGAATGGACATTCCCTTTGCTCCTTCAAGAAGAATTCTCTTCTTATTTTAGCAAAACTACACTGTGATTTCAGTTGCATTCTTTACATTTTCTGTTTCCGCTACTTCTATTGGCATTGGTTTGTGGATAAACGCGACAATAGCAATATTAATTAACAGGGCAACCGCACCTACTGTAACCATTGACCAAATATACGGACTTGGACTAATGCTGCCATATAGATTTGCAAAGTATGCCTGTACCGAGTAATACATCGGCGAAATGTGACTCATCCATTCATATGGCAAGTACATCATATCACGTGACATTGTGGCGCCATTCGCTAATGTTTGTATTAATAAAATTGGTAAGTTTAAAATCATACCGCCTTCACCGATTAAGAAGATCACAATCGCGGTAAAGTTAAAACATACCATATAGTTTAAAATTTGTTGTCCTACTAAACTGAAGAACAGGTCACCACTTGGCTCATTGATTAAATATGTTAAACCCATAGCAAATAATGACGATACAACTGCAACCAATAACGCAGTTAATTGTACATAGCTGAATAAACGTGTTTTACTTGCTTTTCCGCGGCTTTCCTTAAAGGCAGCTACTAATTGCATCGCTCCAATCATCGCACCCGTATAACCAGCCATCGTTAAGAACATTGGCAGCATATTATTATGCATACCGTCTGGCATTTCGTTAATTGCAACTACATTTCCTACATAAGCTGTTTCAATCTTTTTAGCCAATTCAGCAGCTTGCTCTTCTGGTACATTAAAGTTCATTAATACGCCTTGAGCTGTTTGTTGTGAGAATTGTGTGCTTAACTGGTTATTAATTTCTGTAACAATTGAATTCATACTAGAAGAAACAACTGTTGCCCCTGCTTCATTAACTGTAAAGTCGATACTTGATGACGCTTCGCCTTTTTGCATATCCGCAGAGAATGTTTCTGGGATATGTACGACTAATGCTAAATCATTGTGTTCTAAATCGTTTAAGGCCTGTTTATTTGTTAAATCCGTCTCGATTTCCTTAAATGGTAAATTTTCTTGTAACTGATTGGCAATCTTTGCTCCATATTCACCGGCATCATCATTGACAATAGCAATCGGTAATTTATCGATATTTCCTGGGATCGCTGTATAACCAGGTAGGAATATACCTAGCATTGCAATTGCATAAAAAATCCCCATAAAGATTGTAGCAGTTGCCCCTCTTGTTTTTAAGAACTGAGTAAATTTCATATGTTCTATCCTTCCTTGAGTTAAAATTTATTTTAATCAAACCACACCACTTCAATTAAAACACTTTAATAAAAGTACTCAAATTAAAGTGCTTTTATAGTTTATTTTATTCTTTTTGCGAAGTCAATGAAAAAATAAAAATATTTCCCATATAGTGCAACTTTATAAAAGAGCAAATAAAAAAGCGTATTTTGAAAAAAATTGATCAAAACACGCTTTTTCTATATTCAATTGAATCATCTTTTAATAAAAAAATTTGATAATTTTTGTGATTCTTGCTCAAGAAAAGCACTCGATTGTTGAATAAACCATCCTTCCTATTTATGAAACGGTTCACCTTAACGTATATAAATCAGATTTTTCTACTATCTTCTTATTTGGATTTATTAATCAAGCCAATATGTTTATTACTTACCGTTCTCCCTCTTCATGTGAGGCAGCTAGCAAGTAATCTGACTCCTTTATCAATTTCTTCAATTGATAATCCTCCAAATCCTAACATGATATAGGAATTACTTTCGGGGGTCGTATGAAGCCAAAACATTAACGGAGAATAAACTTTGACCCCTTTCTGTAGACCATTTTCAATCAGTTCGAAGGTAGATATCCCCTTTAGTTTCAATAAGATATGCAAGCCTGACTTTTCTCCAACAATTTTTACTCGATTCCCCATATATTGTTCAATATTCCTTAGTAGAGCCTGATGTTTTCTTTGATACAGCCTGCGCATTCTTCGAATATGCCTTTCGAATTCTCCAGATTGCATAAACAGAGCCATAGCCCTCTGAATAATAGGAGAGACAGATTGGTTATAAGCCGCGAACTTTAGTAAATATTGATCCATTAAAGAAGGTGGAAATACAATATAACTTAACCGGACTGAAGGAAGAAATGATTTAGAAAATGTTCCTAAATAAATTACCTTTTCCTCTTCATCCAGGGATTTCAGCGAGGGAATTGGCTGTCCCTGGTATCGAAACTCGCCGTCATAATCATCCTCAATAATGTATCCTCCAGTTTGATAAGCCCATTTTAGTAATCGCATTCTTTTCAAAATGGATAGAATCATACCAAATGGAAATTGGTGAGAAGGCGTTAAATACACGGCCTTTGCCTTGCTTGTTTGAATATGTTCTACTGACAATCCGTCCTTTTCAAGAGGCACAGGTTCAATATAGCATCCTTGGTCTTCAAAGACAGATCGTGCTCCACTGTAACCCGGTTCTTCCATGGCCACGCTTTTTCCCTGAAGTGCTAAAAGACGGCAAATTAATGCTATGGAATTTTGTGTTCCGGCCGTTATAAGAATCTGTTCTGGTGAAGAACGTACACCTCTAAATTGCAGTAAATAGTTTGAAATCTCCCGTCTCAATGCAAGCTCACCTTGTTTTTCACTATATTGAAATAACCAATTGTTCTCTTGATCAACTGCCTCTGACAGACATTTCTTCCACTTCTTCAAGGGAAATTTGTCAAGATCGACATTTCCATATTCAAAATCTACCAAGACTTCGCTTGAAGGCTTACATTCCAATCTAATAGGATGTTCCCCCTCAATTGGATGTAGTAAAGGTTTCTCAATCTCAGCTACCCATATTCCACTTTTAGGGACACTTTCGAGGTATCCCTCTGCTTGCAGCTGCTGATATGCTGCCTCAACTGTATTCCGGCTGACCTTTAAATGGGCCGTTAACTGGCGAATGGATGGCATCTTCATTCCTGGCAAGAGCCTGCCTTCTTCAATTTCCTTCTTAATCCAATGATACAACTGACTGTATAACGACTCTGGCAGTTCCCTATGCAAAAATGGGGTAAGTTCCACTATTAACCCTCCATCTGTCCCTATTAAATTTCTTAATTCTGTCACTTTTGTCATGTACAGGAATTATTTAAAATGATTTTATCATTTATAAAGAAAGATGGGATGACAAATGCATAAGATCCGCCAAAAAAAATTAATGTGTACAGATGATAAGCGTATTGATCAATTTTTAAGCCACGCAAGGACGGGTTACCTTGGGCTAACGGATGGGGAGATTCCTTATGTTGTTCCTTTGAATTTTATTTGGATGAATGGAGCTTTATATTTTCATGGAGCTGCGGAAGGGAGAAAAATAAATTTAATTCATGCGAATCCCAACTGTTGTTTCACAGTATCTGAAGATTATGGGACCATGGTAAGTCCTATACCCGCCAAGACGGATACTGCTTATATGAGTGTGATGCTGTTTGGAGTACTAGAAACAGTAAGTGATTTAAAAGAAGCTACCTCGGCAATGCAAGCCATGCTGGATAAGTATGTACCCGGCTATTACGATAAAAGCCTTTTACAATCCCATGTTGAGAAATATCGTTCCTCTCTAGGGAGCCATACTGCTGTTTTTAGACTTATTCCCAGTGTACGAACTGCAAAAGAAAATCAATTGAATCCGCAATTGTCTTTCTACCCAGGTAGGAACATTAAGATGGATATCTAAGATATGCTGTACTCTAGTCGTCAGCTCTAAAAAGAAAACACCTTAAAATATTAGTGGTAGTGATTATGAAGATTACTGACATTCACTTGTCACTATCACTAGTGATTCAGCGAGACAAATCCAACTCTTAATGTCGACTTTCTCATGTAAAAAAGTAGCTTAGCATGTGAAATCCGCATTTTGTTGACGGTACTGAAGAAGTCAAATAAAAAAGTCAGTTCCCTTTAAAAATGTATAGGGAATTTGACTTTTTTAGTTTGAAGTTGCGCTTTGTGCATAAAATTCACGTTTCTTAATGCCATTTTTGACATCATATAATTTGGAAGTAAAAGTAAGTCTGTGGCCTGTTTTTACACGTATCTCGGTTGAATCCCAAATAGACCTTGTTCCTAGGTCATATATCTGTTGAAAAAGCTGATTCTTTTTTGGCTTCTTGTACCTTTTGAGTACTAAGCACAAAACTTACGATTGCTGCAACGCTACAAACATATGGGAGTAAAGAATATCCCCAATTAGATATGACATAACCTCCAATCATTGAACCAATGGTGATACCAATATACAGAGCCGTATTATTCCATGCCATAACAATTCCTCGTTTTTTTGGATATTCCACCGCTAATCGTGCTTGATATGATGTAAATCCTGCATACCCGACTAAAGCCCATATAAACAGAAAGAAATAAACCCAATCGCCTGATGAGAAGAATATCCCTAAACAAATGAGTACTAGAGTCAAGAAAATTAGTGTAGTCTTCGAAATCTTCCTTTCTCCGAATTTATCTGTTAATTGCCCGCTTGTAAGACTTCCTAAAACAGCACCGACACCATAAAAAGTAACAGCTAATGCAATTTCTGATGAAGAAAATCGATTTTCAGAGTAAAGAGCTGCACCCAAATAGACATAGAGGGTATACATTGAAATCGCCCAAATGATGGTAACACTTACGGAACCAAGTATTCGTAACAGATTTCCTTCTAATAGCTTTCTTGTTAAATCACTTTTAGGAATAGATTCCCATGTTTTGAAATTCACTACTGCCAATACGGATCCTATGATAGCCATTACAACAAATACTGAACGCCAACCAAGAAAATACTCTAATAACGTCCCGAATGGCGCTCCTGCCCAAAGAGCCGTTAAGTGTCCTGAAACAACAATCGAAAGCCATGTCCCTCTTCGATTTGGTGGCGCAATATCTCCAATAATTGCGTATATCAAAGGAGTGATTGAGGCAACAGATAAACCAGCTAAAATACGACTAACAATCAGCCAGAGAAATGAAGGAGAAAATGCAGTTAGCATATTAGAAATAGCGAACAGCAATAAACCAAATGTAATCAGTGTTCTCCTTCCTTTTTTATCTGAAAGCCAACCAAAGAAAGGAGCCGAAAAAGCATATGTAACTGCAAAAACAGTTACCATCCATCCGGTGGTCGATGCACTAACTTCATATGCTTCCGAAATAAACGGTAATAATGGGGATACCACAAATAAATCAGTACCCATTAGAAACAAAGTTATCCAACCAACACTTAAACTTATCCTCCCCTGCAACTTCATATAATCCCCCATATAAAAAATATTTTTACATGTATATTCCTTAGGGGCATAAAAGGGACTTTATGTAAGTTTTAAAGGTTTTTATTATTTTGTTATACTGCCGTTAATTGAATAACTGAGAGCTTCGACTCACTTTCTAATAATCTCTTCTCTTATTCAAGCATTTGGCCCGATCGTTGAACAATGAAATATTCTATAAAATAGTTCTTTTGATAAATTATCGAATTTTATTTTAAATCCCCGTATAGCAGGAAAAGTAAAATGTTCTGCTATATAGGGATTATTTTTTATATTAATTTCCAATTATATACAAGTCCTATGTCCTGTTACTTTTTACTCTACAAAAAATACTCTAATTAGAGTATTTTAAAATGAGTAAGTTGTCTTGTAAGTATGCTACTTTATTAAAAATAAAGGTAAGTGGTGTAATCCATTTTGAAGGAGGAATAAGGTTATTATGAATAAAGAAGTCATTCCAATTAAAGAAATCACAAATTTCCGGTCACATGCAGAGGAATTTTTTCCGATTGATTGGTATAAAGAAATGTTGCATCATCATCCTGTTTATTATCATGAACAAACAAATACATGGAATGTGTTTAAATATGAAGATGTTAAACAAGTGTTAAGCAACTATGAATTCTTTTCAAGTGAAGGTCCTAGAACAACCATTTTTGTTGGAGCTAATAACAAACAAGAAAAAACTTCACCTATTATGAATATCACACTCTTAGATCCACCTCAACATCGGAAAGCACGCTCCTTGTTAGCCGCAGCTTTCACTCCCCGCAGTTTGAAGAACTGGGAACCTCGTATTCAACAGATTGCAACCGAACTTGTAGAAGGCATACAAGAAAACTCTACTGTGAATATTGTTGAAGCCTTCGCTGCCCCTTTTCCTAGTCTAGTTATTGCAGATTTATTTGGGGTACCAGTACAAGATAGAGATCAGTTCAAGAAATGGATTGATATTCTTTTCCAACCTTATGACAAAGAAAGGCTGGAAGGCATTGAGTTAGCAAAACAAAATGCTGCAAAAGAATATTTCCAATTTCTCTACCCGATTGTCATTCAAAAACGTTCAAACCTTTCCGATGATATTATCTCCGACTTAATCCGAGTTGAAGTAGAAGGTGAAAGGTTGACAGATGAGGAGATTGTGCAGGTCACAATGTTACTTTTAGGCGCGGGTGTTGAAACAACCAGCCATGCGATTGCCAATACGTTCTATTCATTGCTCTATGATGATGAGTCATTATATGGGGTACTAAAAAGTAATCGGGAACTAGTGCCAAACGCAGTCGAAGAAATGCTCCGATACCGTTTTCATATGTCACGAAGAGATCGTACTGTGAAACAAGACAATAATTTATTAGGTGTTGATTTAAAAAAAGGAGATGTAGTCATCGCGTGGATGAGTGCATCTAACATGGATGAAACTATGTTTGAAGATCCTTTCTCTCTAGATATTCATCGTTCAAACAATAAAAAGAATTTAACATTCGGAAATGGTCCACATTTCTGTTTAGGTGCACCTCTTGCACGATTAGAAATGAAAATTGCACTAGAGGCATTCTTACAAAAGTTTTCTCGTATCGAACCAATTAATGGATTCGAATTAGAAAAAAATTTAACTGCTTCAGCTACTGGACAGTCCTTAACTTATCTACCGATGAAGGTTTACAACTAAAAATGTAAAAGTTCAATAAAGGATACCGTCAAGAAACCGCATTTTCCTGACGGTACTCCTTTTAAGTGTTTGCAGTTCTTCTCGTGTCTCTGCTTTTGTTAGAATTTTGTGATTGATAGTTTTTGAGTTTCATCTTTCTTTCCTGATTCCCTCATAATCTACTTACCGTATCCCTTTCTATGGTTAAAGTATTTTTGATAATGCTTAATTTACATTTCCCCAGTCAATACGTTTCAATCCTTGTTCAATAACAAAAGCGCCTCCACATATTATAGAAACGCCCCATTAGTTAAATAAGAATCTTCTTTTATTGCATATAATCAACGAAATACGCATTAACATCACGATTATTAGTTCTAGACCTTCACCTTAATTCATAAATTTTAGAAAAAAATGAGGTGTTTTACTATGCT
>DATMFE010000506.1:0-7212 GCA_035556295.1 Ureibacillus sp. | reverse complement strand
GATGGATTGAAATTGCTCCAAAAAAAGGTGCAGAAACAAGCCTCATTCTGCACAATAAGGATTTCGTTTCTAAAATGTCTCCTGGATTAAATCTCGATACTCCTTCTTTAATGTTTTTCACGGAGAATCTCGAACAATTACGCAGTGACTTATTAAATAAAAAAATTACAGTCGGAGAGATTGTAAATATGCCGTCTGGTAGAGTATTTAACTTTGCGGATAATGAAGAAAACTATTTTGCAGTAATGGAAAAAAAGTAATTTCCTAAACAACGAGTTAAGAGCTACAGATAAGGCTACCAAATCCAGGTGGCTTTTTTTGTTATGTGAAGGAAAGATAGTGAAGAATTGTATGTAAACGGAGTGCGTTAGTTGAACGTATAACCTATCATATTTCGCTTTGACAGGGTGGCGGTTCTTTTTCGTTCAGGATGTTGCCTCGTTATAGGAGTGAATTTCTTGCAAAAGGTTTTTGTCACTCGCCCTTTTTTAAAAATAGGTAAAATTGATGATATTGTTTGGTTAGGAGAAGATTTACATAGACTGTCCACCTCAGAGATATGTAATTGAATTTTCTTATGATGATTCTGTTAATATCGGGTTGTTTTTACAGCTCTTTTTTATAGTGTTAATCGACCGTTTATTTAGTTAAATGGATTTCATTTTTTATCTTGCATCTATTATTGTGAATGATGATAAAATTGATTAAAAAGACAGTATTTTCTGTTTTATGGGAGTATTAGAGAATGAATGTAGAAGAATTATGGGAAGAAGAATTGGATGAGTATTTCAAAGGTGAATTCGATTCAGTGATAGTAGAAAACATTCAGAAGGAATTAAAGATGGATTTGCCAGAATCGTATATACATTTGATGAGGAAAAGGAATGGGTTCTATGTAAAAAAGAAGTATTTCCCGACTACTACTCCGAATAGTTGGGCTAATAATTCTGTGCATGTCGATTATTTATATGGAATCGGGGAAAATCCAGGACTATTAGATAGTATGTATTTGCGAAAAGAATGGGGGATACGCAGTAAAAAATTACTGATTATATCGGCAGACCCACCAATGTTTATTTGTTTAGATTATAGAAAGAGGAAAAATCCTTCGGTTATTTTCATCGATTTAGAGCAAAATCAAGAGATAAAATTAGCAAATGATTTTCAGGAATTTATAAGTGGACTTGTCGATTACATAGAGGAAGAGGAATTAGACCCTTATGATTCGGAGCTTTCTGAGGAGGAAATAAAAGATTACTATGTAAAGATTGATAATGTAATACAAAAGGGAAAGCCAGGCGAAATTGACCGTTTTTTTACAAAAATTCTCTCAACAAATAATGAGTTAATTCGTTATATGGTTAAAAAAATGAGACAACACGAAAAACCAAAAGTTCATTTTTATTTATTGCTTTTCTTATCCTGTTGTGCTGAAGGGGAGAATAAGGGAATCATAGAAGATGATTATTTATTAGAGATTTTCAATGAACTTTCTCAAAGTAAAAATAGGGATGTTAGGGATTTAAGTTTGTATAGCTTAAAGGAATTACATAGGAGAATCAACGTGTAAGGTTTTAGTATATTTTTTAACAGAGATACGAATGAGACATGAGTATTATGTAGAGTGGGTGTCGTTTTGGAATATGTAATGGATTTAGTATCCCTGCTTGAGAAGAAAAAAGTAAAGGTAACTGAAATACCTAAGTGGGGAACGTATCTAAGAAAACAATGGGAAGATAACTTTGCCAATCATCTTAGTGACAAAGAAAAGAATTCTATTTACCTTTATGATGAAGATGGCTGCTGTGGCTACCTATGGCATGTATTTAGCTGGGAAAAAAAGAAGTGCTTGAAAGAGGAACAAGCTGATCTAGCATTTAACAAAGAACCAAAACAATCTTGTTATGTTTTTTATCAGCATTCTAATGATGCGTTAATCCTTGAAAAGGCTTCGTCTTTAAATGCAGATGATTTCCTAAATGAAGAAGATGTGTATGTAGTAGATAAGGAATTCAACTGGACTTATGTGAGAACCCATGAAACGGGCTGGTGCGGTCCTTATTTTAGTAGAAAAGATAAAACAATTTAAAGTTATATATGGAAAAAAGTAAATATTTTTAACCAATTTACGACTGCGATACTTAAATAAAGGTGCTTATAAATTGAATTAGCAGGTTGTTTTGCTTGCAGCCAGATTGTCAGCACAGTACCATGTGTCACAACTATCAAAGGAGGAAAAGACAGTATGAGAATCGTTGTTACCAGTATATTTGTACAAGATCAAGAAAAGGCACTGGAGTTTTATTCAGGAAAACTAGGATTTGTAAAAAAGGAGGACGTTCCTGCCGGAGAATTTAGGTGGATAACGCTTGTTTCTCCAGATGATCAAGACGGTACCGAGCTTTTGCTCGAACCGAATGTCCATCCTGCCGCAAAGGAATATCAAAAGAAGATATTCGCCGAGGGCATCCCAGCAACAATGTTTGGCGTTGCAGATATTCGCAAAGAGTACGAACGATTAATGGAAAAAGGCGTGACGTTTACTATGGAACCGACAAAAATGGGCGAAGTCACAATAGCTGTTTTCGACGATACATGCGGCAACCTTATTCAGATCGTGCAGAAGTAACTTTATGGCGAAGTGTTAATGAATTTATTGGTAAACAAAATCTTCCGTCTCGGAAGATTTTGTTTATTTTAAATGGGGATACCCTTGTTGGCGCAGGGCCTCATATACTAATATAGCAGCTGTATTCGAAAGGTTCAGTGAACGAACATGATTACTCATTGGTATTCTTAAAAAGTGATCTTCATTTTTTTCTAGTAAATCTTTTGGTAAACCGGTTGTTTCTTTTCCAAACATAAAATAATGTTCCTTTGATACATTACTGAAATCAAAGGCTGAATGTGTTTTTTCACCAAACGTCTCAATATAGTAAAACTCACCTTGATTTTTTGAGAAAAAGTCATCCAATGATTCATAATACGTTATGTTTACAAGCTGCCAGAAATCTAAACCTGCTTGTTTAATCATTTTTTCATCTGTTGAAAAGCCCAGAGGTCGGATTAAGTGTAAGGCTGTATCCGTTGCGGCACAAGTAAGTGCAATATTTGCAGTATTAGCCGGAATTTCTGGTTGATATAGTACGACATGTATTGCCAAGAATGGTCACCTCTATTTTTATTTTACGCTCCAAATTATAGCATACAGGTTGTACAGATTTGTACTTAAACGGAGTAGTATAGGTAAAGGGGAATAGTGTGGAATTAACAATATATAAAAAACTCTATTAAAAGTTTATTTGTTGTATTTTTATAACGCTGATTGGAAGTTCTCATGAAAAAAGAACTTCTTTTTTGTTTGTTGGAGAATGTAGCGAACAAGGTGAGAAGTTCTACGGCTTGTTGTTTATTTTTAGCTTATTGTTGGAATAATGAGTACAACTAGTAGAAATAAGGAGTGTTTAATATGAGTAAAAAATGTTATGGTTGTGACTCAACAAACATTTATATCGAGGAAGAAGTGTTTGAAGAGGACTATATTATCCAACTTTATATTTGTGATAATTGTGAAGTAAGCGGCACCAGATTGGAATATTACGCTGATTAAAAACAAGTTATTGAATCTTTATTAAGGCTTAGGTGCCTGTCCCTCAATCGTTTAGCGATTGAGGGACAGGCACCTTTGTATTATTTAGAAGTGAATATAAATCTTTCTTTTAATGGCGTGCCTTTACTTCCTTTTTGAGTCCAAACAATTTCTACTTCTAATTCAGACGCTTCTTCAGCTAAAAGAAAACTATGAAATTGATAGGGGATCTTCTCGTTTAACTGTTCTGCTAAAGAAACGGATTGTTCAAAGCGGTTTTTATTACAATCAGTTTGATCAGGACAGCCAAATAGTGCATATTTTGTTTTAGAATTCGGTTGCTTTCTAAACAGATTGATTTCTGCAGATAATACGTCTTCACCAATGTTATCAACCTTTAAAGAATACCTATGGAAGTTTCCTTCCTTTGATTTTACTAGTCCTGTACCACCTAGTTTAGCTTTGTCTAATTTAACTGACCAGTGTTTTGTTGTTTGTTCGATTGGTAATTTATCAAACGTTAAAGCTTCTGTCTCTAGAGTTGTTGAGGAGATAAATAAAAGAGATAGTAGACATATTGCAAATATTTTTTTCATTGTTACGGTTACCCCCTAATTTTATTTTCTTATATTTTTCTCAAATTAAAATAAAGTATGCGGTTTTTAATGAATGGTTGAAGTAGAGAGCTTATTGAGCTAAATCAGCTAATAGATTATCAAGAAAAACCTAAATACAATAACATACAAAACAGCGGGAAACGAATGCTTCCCGCTGTTTTGTATGTTATTTAGCCGATTTTATCTTTAATGGCTTTGAAAATTTCATTGATTGATTTTCGCTAACAAATGTTGAGCCTAACAACAATACACCACCAAGCATTTGAACAACTGTCATTTGTTCTTGCAAGATAATAGCAGAAATCACTAATGATGTGATGGGGTCTGCATAACTTAATGCAGCGATGCTCTGCCCTTTTAATTTCTGCATACCTGAGAAGAATAGCAAGAATCCAACACCTGTGTGTACAATTCCTAAGATTAGAATAAATGGAATGGAAGAGCTTGATGCTTTCAAAATGCCAAATCCTTCAGTAACGAATACATATGGCATGAGAAGCAAGGTCGAAGTTCCAAGTTGAATGAATGTAATTTCGAGCCCGTCCATTTTTTTGATGAACTTGTTCAATAGCATTAATGAAGCGTAGAATACAGCTGCCATTAATCCATAGCCAAGGCCAAGTAAATGATCTAATCCAGATGTACTTACACCACTATTGCCGACAATCAACAACATACCTAGCATGGCTATACCAATGCAGGTTATTTTCTTTGCAGATAATTTCTCCTTAAGTACCAGTGGCGAAAGAATCAGGACAAAGACAGGTGCAAAATAATAACTTAGTGCTGCATTAGAAATGGTCGTATGTTTGTACGCTTGGAAAAGGAAAATCCAATTTCCACCTAATGCAATACTCGAAAGTAATAAGACTAAAGCATTTGCTTTAACCAATGCCCATGAAAATTTTTTCTTCATCATGAACATGACTGTCATTAAAAAGAAACTACCAATTAAACCACGTAATAAAGCTATTTCACTCGAAGGTAAATCAATGTATTTTACAAATACGCCAATCGTACCAAAGATAATCATTGATAATAGGAACTGAATGTTAGATTTCATCGTCTACTCCTTCGAATCCGCGAAACAGCTTATATTTCGCAGATTCTTAATCTGTTTTTAATATAAGCTTATTCCGTGCTGACTTAACAGCTGGAGTAAACGGTGGCGGCGGTGATGTGGAAAAGGACTTCCAAGTGTATAAATGTATATTGGATAATGGCATAATGATCCCCCTATTTCTATTAGCATATTGATATTGTCTAATTATACTTGATAGAAGCGTATTCAACTATAGGGTCTGTTTCTGCAACAGCGAATTTATTAGGTGAATTCGGAACATAGAGTGAGGTTATTTATCATAAGTAAACAACTTAAACAACTTGGGGGACAGGCACCTTAACTAAGTTTGTTAAATGACGTTCTTTTGTATATTCAGTATAAGGTAAATCATTTGTAATCGTTTAAATGTTACAATATACTGAAAATTAGGGATATTTTAACATTGGATTCGAGTGAACGCTCGTTCAATCCATACTTTTAGGGGGAAAATAGATGAAAGCCATAGTTTTGCGAGAATTAGGCGGACCTACTCAATTAAGATATGAAGATGTGGAAGTTCCGACGCCAAAAGCAAATGAAGTTTTAGTAAAACTTAAATATGCATCGTTAAATCGAAGAGACCTATGGATTACTTATGGACAGTATCCAGGGATGGAACTGCCATCTATTTTAGGGGCAGATGGAGCAGGCGAGGTTGTTGCTGTTGGAGAGCAAGTTTCTGACATTAAAGTAGGGAGTGCTGTTGTTATTAACCCCGCTTTGAATTGGGGAGAAAGCCGAGCTTTCCATGGACCGGACCACCGTATATTAGGAATGCCATCCGATGGTACATATGCTGAATATGTAGTTGTTCCAGCAGAGAATGTTTTTACAAAACCAACATATCTTTCTTGGGAAGAAGCAGCTGCCTTACCATTAGCAGGTGTAACAGCTTTTCGTTCCCTTATGTACAGGGGCAACCTTAAAAAGGGAGAAAACGTTCTTATTCCTGGAATTGGAAGTGGCGTGGCTCTGCTTGCCTTACAGATTGCTGTAGCACAGGGGGCAAATGTATTTGTTACATCTAGCAGCGATGAGAAACTTGAAAGAGCAAAGCAGCTTGGGGCAAAAGGCGGGGTGAATTATCGCTCGGAAAACTGGGTAAAAGAAATGAAAAAGCTAATGGATGGTGCTGATCTCATCATCGATAGTGTTGGTGGAGAAAACTTCAATCATTTGATTAATTTAGCTAAACCAGGTGGACGTATCGTTAATTTCGGTGCTACAAGCGGAACAGTTAAAGAACTGCTTCTTCCACGAATATTTTTTAAACACTTGGATATAAAAGGGTCTACAATGGGAAGCCCAGAAGACTTTAAAGAGATGCTTCAATTTTTTGAAGAGCATAAAATTTCTCCATATGTTGATAAATGTTATCCTCTTAAAGAAGCAATAGAAGCGTTGATTTATATGGAAAATGCGGTTAACTTTGGGAAAATCACTTTAAAGATTGAATAATAAAGTTTAGAAATAGTTTTATTTGAAACTACTCTTTTAGATTAAACAGGGGTTGCTGCGGCAATCCTTTTTTTTCACTGATTTAATCAATCAATTATTTCTGTTCGGATAGAATACTCCCATCCTTGTGTGGCTCTATCTAGGCAACCATTCATGTTTTCCATCAAGAATGTTGCGGTATTAATAAAACCGATAGAACAGGCAATAGTTAATAGAGTTCTACTTAACCTACATCTGCAACATGGAAAAGAAAGACTTTGTTCAACAAGATATTTGATATAAAATTTCTAGTAGAAAGCTAACACTGATACATAATGGAGGGAATACAATTGCCACACTTAGTGATTCGAGGAGTATCGATTGAAGAGATGAAAAGAATCAGCAAGCCATTAGTAGGGGAGCTTGCAGAAATTTGTGAGTGCGGGACAGATAACTTTACGTTCGAA
>DATMFE010000505.1:0-3866 GCA_035556295.1 Ureibacillus sp. | reverse complement strand
CCTTTGAAAACTTAACTCACATTGGTGTCGGGTATCGTTTCAATCCGGCAACGAATGGTGATGAATGGGTATTAATTTTGGCTAATGAAAGACAAGCTTATACCAGCTCATTTGATCCTTATAGAGCATCTTGCCCACCAGCATTAAGATTACAACCTCCAATTGTACCAGTTCCAGCAAGTTGCTTAACTCCAACATGTCAGACTGGCTGGAGGCAAGAAAATAACAGTTGGGCATATTACCAACTCGTAAATAATCAATGTGTGAGACAGACTGGCTGGGTGTTTGATAACGAGACGAATGCTATGAAACAGGCTCTGAGAATCGGTGCATTTGGGGCAACACACAACTGGTTCTATATCGATCCAAATACTGGAGTTTGGTCAGGTTGGGTATGGAACGGCGCAGAGAACGCCTGGTGGTACTACTTCCTTAATACTGGAGTCTGGTGGAGACAGCAATGCGACGCAAATGGTAATAATTGTCAAGATTGGCAACAACAATCCGCAGGACCAATGCTTTAATCAGAAGCACAGAAAGATCGTTCTAGCGATAGATGGTCTTTCTTTTTAGACAAGGAGCGGTTTATTTGGGAGCGGGATGATTAGATGTAACTATTCACCCATTTGCTATCAACTAATTCTTATCAGACTTGGAGACATTTTCATGATTCAAAATTGATTAGTTCTACATAATCTAAAATAGGTTTTCTTTTATTCATTTTACAACCGTCTTATATAATGGTTGTTTTTTTATAATCCATTCATATCTAGAAGAAGTGCTTTGTTTATATGTGATAAACGGTTTATTAAATGTTCTATAATTAAGAAGACGACTGATTTAATATATTGCCGATTTATTACCATGTTTATTCTTATATTGAAAATAAGAAGTCTATACAGAAGAAAAGCAGAAACTAAGTTAATTCTTAGTTTCTGCTTCTTCGTCTGATATTGCCTGTAATTCTATACTGTTTACGAGAATAACATTATTATTATTTTTCTCATTTACCTTATTTATTTCCCAATAACCTGATTCATATCTATGTACGACCTTATAACATTCATTCTGATATACAACAATTTCCATATAAACCTCCGTATAATCAACTACATTATAACATAAACAAGAAATCGCACCTCATTAGTATAGCATAAATAAAAGATATCACTACATTAGTATAGCATAAATAAGAATTTTCGACTATATCACTATATAACTTTCTTGAAAACAAAAGCCAAAAAACTACTAGAAAACAACTTCTATCAACTGATTCAGCTGAAGGTACTATTGAAGAAGATGCTTTTTAAATATTCTTTTTGAAGTCTAAAACAGTCCATTTAGTTATGATCTTAACTTTATTTATCATCTGAATCAGGAACACTTAACTTAAAAAAATAAGGAACACCGAAACTATAAAGCAATTGATACTGATTTAATACTGTTTAATCTATCCTAGTTGCGTGTTCCTTAATGGAATCTGTACAACTGGATAAGATGATAATACAAGAAGGTTTTTAGTGACATTATAATTGCAAGTAATTTATTTAAATTTGGAGATGGTTTAATGATTACAATTGCTAATGCAGAAAATTACCTTAAAAGCAGGATTCCCGAAAACATAGATAATGTGTTAAAGATTTGGGAAGAATTTAAGTTGTTTGCAAAAGAAGATGTTATTGGTGAAGAGGAAAAAGCCATACTATTTCAGTGTGGGGTGTATAACTTTACTGAAGAAAAGCTATTTTATTATGATTTTGTTAGACAGTTCACTGATGAAGTGGATGGTTGCATTCAGCAACTTCACTGTGAATTTGTTTTTGAACCTGTAAAAGAATTGAACAAATTGGAAGCTTCGGAATGGTATTTTGACACTGATGGTGAAATAGAAGATTTTTTTAATGAAATAGAAAATCTTGAGGAATTTAAAATCCCTATGAACTATACACCGCTACGATTTAACTTCTATCAGGAAGAAGCTTAACATTTTGGTACTTTAATTCAAGAACAAGACTGTCAATATAGATGGTCTTGTTTTATGTCTTTGAGTTTCAAAACTTTAAAAGAATTGGCACCGTCTTGGAGGTGCTGTATTATCAAGGTATCGAAAGGTGTCATAATTTAGTGTCGTAAATATTGCATCAAAAAGGGGAAAATACATAATGAAATATGGCTATGTGCGAGTAAGTACAGTTTCAGAGGATTTAGAGGCACAGCTTCAAGCACTAGAAAAAGAAGGTTGTGAAGAAATCTATTCTGAAAAATTTACTGGAACTAAAGCAGATCGTCCTAAATTTCAGGAACTGCTTTCATTATTAGAAAAAGGTGACACGCTAGTGGTCACCAAATTAGACCGTTTTGCTAGATCAACTGTTGACGCATGCGCCGGGGCGAAACTCTTGCCTTAAAGTGAGACAATATTAATTTAGAAAAACAAACCGTAAAAATAAAAGAATCTCTCGCCTATACAAAAGAACATGGGCTCATCTTCACCACACCTAAAACCTCCAACTCTTATCGTGAAGTGGTTATTCCCGCTAGCCTTATAAAGTTATTGAAAGAACTGAAAGATGAACAAGATGTAATGAAACAACGAATGGGTATAGCCTATCAAAACCTCGACCTCGTTGTTTGTACGATGGATGGTAAGCCTGTACACCTTCGTAATTTGGTCCGCACCTTCGATTGATTGATCAAAAAAAGCAGAAGTGAAGAAAATATCTATTCATGGTTTACGACATACCAATGCAACACTCTTAATGAAACAAGGCATCAATCCCAAAATTGTCAGTGAACGCCTCGGTCATGCAAATGTCGGCATTACGTTAGATATCTACTCCCATACTGATTTGGATATGCAAATAGAAACGGTGAGCAAATTAGAGAAAATGCTAGGTTAAAAATGAAGGGATTATGTTGATAAAACAAAAAAAGAAGAAAATGACGTGTAAAATAGGACACGTCATTTTCTTCTTTTCTGTACACCTTATTCAACTATAGCGCCCTTTTATGGAATAATCAAATTCTAAAAAAACAATAAAAATCATCATTCTGTTCTCGGAGAATAAATAATCCTTATAGTCTAGCCCAGACGGTGGGATATTATCTTTTACTACCTTTCGTTGTTTCTAACACTTCTATACCCGTCCAAATATCTGTAAAAGTTCTCTTCCCCTTTGTAAGAAGAAACACTATCCCGTCTATACATAAATATATTATGTAAATAAAAATCGGTAAAAATAAGTACTTGTAATCCATTTCATTTGCTAAATGATAAGCAATTAAGAATATAAATAGACCTGCTATTCCGTTTCTTATAAACCACCATGTAAACAATCTAAATTTATTGGTATTTTCTAATATTAAACCGTTAAATTTGTAACCCCATGTTAAGGTTAATTTGAAATTGGCTCCTAGTGATGTGACCATAAACACCAAAGCACCCAACAGCAGCATGCCATTCATTATTCCAGTTAATATTGGATTCCATGTATCTTCGTAACTTGCAACGAAAGGCAAGAATAGTAAAGCTATTACTGCTACAATGAGGAATGGTAGAATTGAAAGAACTATACAGATAGCTATTGAAATAAAAAAATCTATTACATAACCAAGTATACGTTTTCTTATCTTCACTTTTTCACCTCCTGTTCATATTTTATAATAAGGCTCTGTTAAATAAAGAAAATTTTTTCATAATCTTTACGATTCAATTTAAAATGCTATTATAGTGATAGGTAAGCTTTTGAAGTTATCGCCAGCTTTTCCCCCACCTCACACCGTACGTGAGACTTTCACCTCATACGGCGTTCCAACTAATCCAATTCATTCAATATTTTTATGTGTATGCAAGATGAAATTTGAAA
>DATMFE010000504.1:0-2338 GCA_035556295.1 Ureibacillus sp. | reverse complement strand
ACCCGAAAGAACCTCATTTTCTGTAAGATCGTATTTTTTTATAGCTTCCTCAATAATATGGTCTACATAATAAGGATATTTCCCCTTATAGTCATCAATCTTTTTGCCCTCTAAGACAATAGGCTTTGCCTTTGCCTTTTCCACATCATTTTGACTAATGTACCCTTCCTTTTCCATTAATGATAATACAAGATTTCTCCGTTCAACGGACCTATCCATGTCTTTAAATGGAGATAGAATGGAAGGTGCCTTAATCAACCCTGCGAGCATAGCCGACTCGCCTAACGTTAATTCACTAACATCCTTACCAAAGTATGTTTGTGCAGCACGCTGAATACCCCACGCTCCTTCACCAAAGTAAATCTGATTTAAGTACCGTTCCATAATTTGATCTTTAGAATAAGTTCGTTCAATTTTTTTCGTAAAAATAAGTTCTTTAAACTTTCGTGTATACGTACGTTCTTGTGTTAAAAAAGCATTTTTGGCTAACTGCTGAGTGATTGTGCTTCCACCTGCCACAATTTCACCGCTTAGTGTGTTTCGAGTCAATGCCCGAATAATTGCTATATAATTAATTCCATCATGCTTATAAAAACGCTGATCTTCTGTTGCAATAACAGCATGAATAACGTCTTTTGGAATCTGTTTTATACCAACTCCTTCAATATTTGAAACAGCAATTTTACTAGCCACATCTCCATTTTGATCATAAATAATAGTTGGCTGTGGAGCCGGGTTTTCTAGTTTACTAACATCACTTCTCCAAATAAATATATTAAGTATGAGAAAACAACATAAAGCCATTGTTAAACCCGCTATTACAATCTTCACCTTCATACTTTTAGAGCTCAACTTACTCCAAATCCTATTAGATGATTTCCTTTGATTCCTTCTTTCCATTCTTCCCACGTTTTATTCCTACCTTCTAGTCTCAGGATGTTGCTGCATAAAGGTTATTGTTAATTATGAAGGATAGGTAGGTCAATAGGACATAAGTAATCTAATTTTTCTCCATAGAATGTAAACTATATATCAAAAGTTAGATAAAAATTCTTATAGCAGATACCAAACATAACACCTGACCATTCAATTATTCTCAAAACCTAGATTAAAAAAATCAATAAACAAAAGAACATTACATATTTTATATGACTACTTAATGCCCTTTCTTGTTAAACGAAGGCCCGCATCTTTACTTCACTCTCTTGAATTACCTTAATTTATGAACAAAATGAACTAAATAACAAAATTGTTGTTATTTGATATAAAATACTCTACATTAATTTACATAATTGTAATTTTTAAAAATAAATAGGAGGTAAGTTACAAAGGTGAACGTTTTATCCCTTCAAGAGCTAGAGCATAGAATTGACGTGTTAAGAAGCCATATGATTGCTATAGGAAAATCAAAAGGACTTAACCATCCTAATACAATTAAATTCAGTCAAGAGTTAGATAGTTTATTAAACGTATATCAAAAAAATAAATTGAAATAATCCATTCTTCTGTACAATTGTTTTTGGCAAGATTTTTTAGGAATTTGGCTAGATTCCCCCTTCTTTAAAATTAAAAAACGCCACTGTTCAAGTGACTCCGGGTTTAACATACATGCGAGAGGCGATACATACTAAATTTTATACAGTTACTTCCCCATTTTGCTCATCCACTATTCTTCTTCTCAAAAGTTCAACAATGTTAATAGGGATTTTGTTCTTTTGGGCAATATTTAAAACTGACATAATCTTCTCCGCTAATTCTGTAAGGAAGAAATTAAATTATAAGTAAAGCTTTTTTGAACTTTATATATACAAGGTACATTTACTTTCCTTTTTTATACACTAGAATATGAAATATATAGGGGGATTAACATGAATGAAGAACTTCAAAAATTAATCAATAATTTAATTCAAATTGAACATGTTTCAACAACACTATACCTTGCCATGTCTGCGTATATGGGCAGGCTGAACTTAACCGGCATGGCACACTGGTTGCGTTTACAATCAGAAGAAGAACGAACTCATATGCTCAAACTGATTGATTATGTTGTTGATAAAGATGGGACTGTACAACTCAATAATATTCCTGCCCAACCTACTGACTTCGGGACACCACTAGAAACGTTCCAAAAGGTATTAGCTCATGAACAATTCGTTACAAACGCTTATCGTCAAGCGTTTAATTATGTAAATAAAGTGGACCCTCAGGCTTCGGTTATTATACAAGACTTTTTAAGAGAGCAAATAGATGAAGAAGCACAAAGTCTAACGATTGTTAATCGTCTAAAACTTGCTGAAAATAACCCGTCTGCCCTCTTATTATTAGATCAAGAATTAGG
>DATMFE010000503.1:0-8446 GCA_035556295.1 Ureibacillus sp. | reverse complement strand
TTACTTCAGACAAAGAAACGGAGGGGACAGTATGATTGATATGCATAGCCATATTCTGTGGAATGTGGATGATGGCCCTAAATCATTAGAAGAATCAATTGAAATGTTGCAACAGGCTGTGAAAGAAGGGATTACCGATATAATATCAACTTCACATAGTCAACATCCTCAATACGATGTACCATTCGAAATTGTGAGTGAACAAATCCGAATATTACAACAAGAACTAATCAGCCGCAATATTCCTCTGACTATTCATACTGGACATGAAGTACGTTTGAATGAAAAACTCATTTCCCTTATACAAGAAGGACAGATTCATAAATTAGCTTATTCAAATTACTTATTATTAGAGCTACCATCCAGTCATGTGCCAAATTACACGAAAAATATCATCCATGCGCTAGCAATTGAAGGGATTACTCCAATCATTGCCCACCCAGAGAGAAATAAAGGGATTGCAGAAAAACCTGAGCGATTAGAAAGGTTAATACGGGAAGGTGCAATGGCTCAAATTACAGCAGGGAGTTTAGCTGGTCATTTTGGAAAATCTGTTCAAAAACTCTCTCTTGATTTAGTGCGTGCAAATCTAGTTCATACCTATGGATCGGATGTCCACAATTTAACAACGAGGCCGTTTCTTTTTGAGGAAGGATTAACTTATTTAGAAAAAAAGAAAGAATTAGATTTAGTGGATATATTATTGTGGAATAATAAAAAGATTATTACCGACGAACCATTTATGATATTAGAACCAGAAAAGTTAAAAAAACGGAAATGGTGGAGTTTAGTATAAATAGCATAAAATTGTCGAACTGTGTAGTGTGAAGGTGTATAATACTCCTTATTAATTACCAGGTATAGGTAAAAATATGTCAATAATTAGTAGTGTTGATACTATTTACACTTTCCTTTTCATAGTTAGATGATATAATAACATTTAGGTTGTTACTATTAGATTAGTATTTATCATATTGAAAAGAAATATGGGATGATATTAGGTGAAAAGAGGTAAAAATAAATATGAATTACAAACAACGTTATACGGCCTTCTTTCTATTAGACTCGGTCATTGTTTTATCGGCCATCTTTTTTTGTTATTGGTTACTCCACCCTTCACTGAATATTTTTTCAAATCAACTAGTCCTAATAACTTCGATTACTCTTTTAATAAGCCATCATATCGCAGCACACTTTTTCCATTTATATGATCGAATTTGGAGTGTAGCCTCCGTAAGAGAATTATTAATCATCTTCTATTCTGTTACGATTTCTATTCTTACAGCCAGTGCAGTGCAATTGATCGTAGCAGGGGATATATATGTCCGCCTGATGGCCATTACGTGGTTGCTCCATATTGTGATGATTGGTGGGTCTCGATTTGTTCTAAGAATTGCCCATGATCGAACGTCTCTTAGAGCACATGGAGATTTAAAAAGTGTATTAATCGTAGGGGCTGGACAAGCTGGAACGATCCTTGTTAAAAGTATAAAAAGTAACCCTACTCCGGAATATAACCCAGTTGCTTTTGTCGATGATGATCCAACAAAGCAAAACTTAACATTAATGGGTGTGAAGGTTTGTGGGACTTCTGAAGATATTCCTAGACTAGTAGAGGAAAAAAATATAGAGGAAATTATTTTAGCAATACCGTCTTTAGGGAAGTTTGGTGTGCATGAACTTTATGAAGTATGTTCAAAAACAAAAGCAACAGTAAAAATTATGCCAAAAGTCGAAGATGTCATGACAGGGAAGGTATCTGTCAACGATATGCAGGATGTCAAAATTGAAGACTTACTTGGACGTGATGAAGTCAGACTGGACATGGTGGCAATCTCCAAAAAACTTACGAACAAGACCATTTTAGTAACTGGTGCAGGTGGATCCATTGGTTCTGAAATCTGTCGCCAAGTGATGAAATTTAAACCAAAGAAACTTCTCTTATTAGGGCATGGTGAAAACTCAATCTATACTATTCATATGGAATTAGTAGAAAATATTGAAAATAATGAGACAAATATTATCCCGATTATTGCAGATGTTCAAGATAGAGAACGAATTTTTGAAGTAATTGGTTCCCATTTACCAGATGTGATTTACCATGCAGCAGCACATAAACATGTGCCTTTAATGGAATATAACCCAAGAGAAGCTGTGAAAAATAATGTGTTTGGTACAAAAAATGTCGCAGACGCAGCCGACCAATACGGTGTTTCCAACTTTGTTCTAGTGTCAACTGATAAAGCAGTAAATCCACCAAATGTAATGGGATCAACAAAGCGTATTGCCGAAATGATCATTCAAGACTTAGCAACACGTAGTAATACAACATTTGCAGCTGTACGCTTTGGGAACGTACTTGGTTCACGTGGGAGTGTTGTTCCGAGATTTAAAGCGCAAATTGTAGCAGGTGGTCCCGTTACGGTAACACATCCGGATATGACAAGATATTTCATGACAATTCCAGAAGCATCCCGATTAGTATTGCAAGCAGGTACGTTAGCTCAAGGTGGCGAAGTATTTGTCCTTGATATGGGTGAGCCTGTAAAAATAGTCGATTTAGCTCGTAATTTAATTAGACTATCAGGATTTACAGAAGAAGAAATTCAGATCGAGTTCTCTGGCATTCGCCCTGGTGAAAAGATGTACGAAGAACTATTAAAACCTGAAGAAATTCAAGAAGAGCATGTGTACCCTAAAATTCACGTAGGGAAAGCAATCGCCCTTGATAATGAAGCTCTTCATGAATTATTAGTAAAATTACAGTCTCTTGAAATAGAAGACATTAAAGAAGAAATTGTTGCAGTAGCAAATAATAAATGGAAAAATCCAGAGTCAAGACCGCTAACATTAACATTTTAAAATATAGTATAATATTACATTTCAATAATATTAAGATATAAATTATTACTATAAATATGAAAAAAATCTGTTTCAAGTAGGAAGGAAGTCAAAGGATGTCATCTATTCAAGTAAAAGAAAGATTATTTTTATCTTCGCCACATATGAGTGAAGAAGGCTTTGAACAGCAATTTGTAAAGGAGGCATTTGATACAAACTGGATTGCTCCTCTTGGTGAAAATGTAAATGGGTTTGAAAGAGAGCTCGCAGAGAAGGTAGGATCAAAAGCTGCTGCTGCTCTATCATCTGGAACTGCTGCTATTCATTTAGCACTTAAAGCAGCAGGGGTTGGTCAAGGAGATATAGTTTTCTGTCCAACTCTTACTTTTTCGGCTACAGCAAATCCAATAATTTATCAAAATGCTACTCCTGTTTTTATAGATAGTAATTTTGAAACTTGGAATATGAGTCCCAAAGCATTGGAAGAGGCATTTGAAAAATACCCAAAAGTAAAGGCTGTACTTGTTGTTCATTTATACGGTCTTTCAGCTGATATGGATAAGATTATGGAAATATGCGAAAAGCATAATGTTGTTGTAATTGAGGATGCTGCTGAATCTTTAGGTACTTTTTATAAAGGAAAGCATACAGGAACAATTGGTGATTATGGGATTTTCTCATTTAATGGTAATAAGATTATTACTACCTCAGGTGGAGGGATGCTTGTCTCTGATAACGAAGAAAGAATCGCGAAAGCAAGATTTTGGTCAACTCAATCTAGAGATCAAGCAAGACATTATCAACATAGTGAATTAGGTTTTAACTACAGAATGAGTAATGTAGTTGCAGGAATCGGTAGAGGACAACTAAAGGTACTAGATAAAAGGGTAGAGAAGAAAAGATTTATATTCGAATATTATAAGCGTGAACTAGAAGGAATAGAAGGTATTGAATTTATGCCTAGTAATGAATGGAACAAACCAAATTATTGGTTAAGCGCTATAACTCTTACAGGGAAAATTAAACCTATTGACGTTATGAAAGCTCTTGAACAAGATAATATAGAGTCTAGACCTGTATGGAAGCCGATGCATATGCAGCCGTTCTTTGAAAAATATGATTTTGTTGGTGACGGTGTTTCAGAGAAATTGTTTGAAACTGGTGTTTGCTTACCTTCAGATACGAAAATGACAGAGAAAGATTTAGAGAGAGTTGTTGAAGTTATTAAAGGGTTGTGGTTAAAGTAATGAAAAACCCAAAAAGAAAGTTTTATAGTAACTTTGTTAAAAGGCCTTTGGATTTTATTATTTCCTTGTTTGCAATTATTATTCTTATTCCTGCTTTCATAATAGTTGCTATTCTAGTACGTTCAAAGCTTGGCTCTCCTGTTATCTTTAAACAAGAGCGACCAGGACTTAATGGAGAAATATTTACAATGTATAAGTTTAGGACAATGACGGATGAAAGAGATGCAATAGGTGATTTATTACCTAATCATGTTAGGTTAACAAAGTTCGGTAGAATTTTGCGTTCAACTTCATTAGATGAATTACCTGAACTTTTTAATATCGTAAAAGGCGATATGTCATTAATAGGCCCTAGGCCGTTATTAACAGAATACTTATCTTATTATAATGATTACCAAAAAAAACGACACAATGTGAGACCTGGGTTGTCCGGGCTTGCACAAGTCAATGGTAGAAATTTAATAACATGGGAAGAGAAGTTTGAGCATGATATATATTATGTAAAAAATATTAGCTTTATATTAGATTGTAAAATTATCATAAGAACTATCCTTAAAGTTTTAAAAAGAGAAGGTGTCAACAGTAGTGAATCTGTAACTATGGAAAAGTTCAAAGGTTCAATTGACTAGCGAGATATTAGTTAATGATAAGGAGAGTTATTATATGAATGAAAAAGATATATATATAGTAGGTGCGGGTACATATGGTGAAGTAATGTTTGAATTAGCTAAATTACTTGGTTATTCTGTAAAAGGATATTATGATGAAGATGATAATAAAAAAAATAAAGTCATAAATGGTGTTAAAGTACTTGGGAAATTTTCTGGACTGGAAAGTTCAGATATAAAAGGAAAACAATTTATTATAGCTATTGGAAATAATTCTGTTAGATATCAAATCTTTGAGAAAATTAATTACCTTAGTGGGTATACACCTACACTTATACATCCAGATGCGAAACTTAGTCCAAGTATTGAAGTAGGAAAAGGTGTTTATATACACGCAAATTCTTATATCTGGACAAAAGTTAGAATTGATCATGCCACTATAGTTAGCCCAAATGTAGTGATTGCACATCACTCAAATATTGGTAAAGCATGTTTAATTTCTACTCTTAGTTCTGTTGGTGCTTCGATTAATATCGAAGATAATGTTTTTGTAGGTATGGGAAGTACTATTGTAACCGGCATATCGAGGATTGGTAAAAATACGATAATCGGTGCAGGAGCAGTATTACTACAAGATGCAGAGAAAGATAGTACTTATGTTGGAATACCAGCAAAAAAAGTAAAATAAAAGAAGTGCTGTATCCTCAGGAGGTAAATACTTAGAATGAAAAAAAAAAAGGTTTGGATTATGAACCATTATGCAACTAATATGTTCTTTAATGAAGGTGGGCGGCATTATTGGTTTGCTACGACTCTATTAAAAAAAGGGTATGAACCTACAATTATTTGTGCTAATACACGCCATAATAGCGAAGATAAAATCGAAATAAAAGAAAATAACTATTCTATTAGAATGAAAAGTGCAATTCCGTTTGTTTTTGTAAAAGTAACCCCATATTTAGGCAATGGCCTAAATAGAATAAAGAATATGATTTCATTCTATAAAAATTTATTTTCTGTAACTAGGAAGTTAGTTAAAGTCATTGGCAAACCGGATGTTATTTTAGCCTCTAGTGTACATCCATTAACTTTAGTTGCAGGTATAAAAATCGCAAAAAAACTAAATATACCATGTATCTGTGAAGTAAGAGATCTTTGGCCAGAAAGTATAGTAGCATATGGTAGCTTACGTAAAAATAGCTTAATAGCAAAGTTACTATATAAAGGGGAAAAATGGATATATAAAAATGCTGATTCTATAATAATGACGTGGGAAGGCGGACAAGATTATATTATTGAGCAAGGTTGGGAAAATGATATTAGTATAAATAAAATATCTCACATTAATAATGGAGTATTATTAGAACAATTTGATGAAAATAGTGAACAATATATATATAAAGATAGTGACTTGGATAACAAAAATAATATAAATATTGTATATGCAGGTTCTATTAGAAAAGTAAATAATATTGGTTTACTATTAGATGCAGCCAAGATAATTCAATCTAAAGGAATAGATGAAATTAAGTTTTTAATATTTGGATCAGGAAATGAAGTAGTGAATTTAATTAATAGATGTAAAACTGAAAATATATCAAATGTTATATTTAAAGGACGGGTAGAAAAAAAATTTATACCTTCGATATTAAAAAATGCAGATCTAAATATCTTACACAATTCTAGTACGATACTTGATAAATATGGTCAGAGTCAAAATAAATTTTTCGAATACTTAGCAGCCGGTAAAGGTATAATTCAAACATATTCAACTGGGTATAGTATTTGTAAGAAGTATGATTGTGGAATAGTTGTGGCAAATCAAACAAAAGAAGAAATAGCAAACGCAATAATAGATGTGTATAGTGATAAAAATAGAATTCAAATGATGGGTAAGAATGCAAGAAGTGCAGCATATAACTATGATTTCAATAATTTAACAAATAAATTAATAAAGATAATAGAATCCGTATAAAAGGAGAAGTTAAAATGAGTCTATATGAAAAAATAATAAACAGAGAAGCAAAAATTTCTGTAGTTGGTTTAGGCTATGTAGGTATGCCAATTGCTGTTGCTTTTGCAAAGAAGGTTGATGTAGTTGGTTTTGACTTAAACTCAAATAAGATTAATCAATATAAAAATGGGATAGACCCAACAAAAGAAGTAGGTGATGATGTAATAAAAAATACCTCTATTAAGTTTACTGACGATGAGAAAGTGTTAAAAGAAGCTAAATTCCATATAGTTGCAGTACCAACACCAATCAATAATGACAAAACACCTAATTTAAAACCCATTGAATCTGTAAGTCGTACAATTGGTAGAAATTTAACGAAAGGGTCTATAGTAGTTTATGAATCCACAGTATATCCTGGTGTAACCGAAGACATCTGTATACCAATACTAGAAGAAGAATCAGGCCTTAGATGTGGTGTGGATTTTAAAGTTGGTTATTCTCCAGAAAGAATAAATCCTGGTGATAAATTACACCGATTAGAAAATATTATTAAGATAGTGTCTGGTATAGATGAGGACTCATTAGAAGAAATTGCAAAAGTATATGGTCTTGTAGTTGAAGTTGGAGTTCATCGGGCCAAAACTATTAAAGTTGCAGAAGCAGCGAAAGTTGTAGAGAATAGTCAACGTGATATTAATATTGCATTCATGAATGAACTTGCCATAGTATTTGATCGAATGGGAATTGATACCAATGAAGTAGTAGAGGCTATGAATACAAAGTGGAATGCCTTGAAATTTTACCCAGGTCTTGTTGGCGGTCACTGTATTGGTGTTGATCCTTACTATTTCATATATGAAGCTGAGAAACTTGGATATCACTCTCAAATTATTTTATCTGGCAGAAAGATAAATGATGGAATGGGAGCATTTGTAGCTGATGCAATAATCAAACAGCTTATTTTAGCAAATAAAGTTGTGAGTGAATCTAATATTGTGATTCTAGGTTTAACTTTTAAGGAAAATTGTCCGGATATCAGAAACTCAAAAGTCGTGGATATTATTGATAGATTAAATGAATTTGGTATAAATCCTTCTATTGTAGATCCATGGGCTAATACTGAAGAAGCATATAATGAGTATGGTATAGAATTAGTAACTTTAGAAACAATAAAAAATGCGGACTGTTTAGTATTTGCTGTGGCACATGAAGAATTTATAGATCTAAGTTTCCAAAAAATCGAGGAAATGTTTAATAAAACAGAAAATAAAGAAAACGTTATTATAGATGTTAAAAGTATATTAGATAAAGATGAAATTAACAAACGTGGATATAGCTACTGGAGTCTATAGACTTCAGAAAACTAAAATTAACTTAAGGTGGATAGTTTTCTAGATGGAGATATTACATATAAACTCTTATTATAGCGGAAGTCATTTCTATAAGAATTTTTATGACAAACAAGTTGAATTAGGTTTGTCCATTGATGTTTATGTACCCATCAATAAATCTATTAGTGTAAAAAATAAGGACTTTGGTGATTTTACAAAAATAAGCAGGAATCATTCAAAAGGTGATAGATTTCTTTTCCATCTCAAGCATAAGAAAATATATAAAGACATTACCCAAAATTATATTACTAAAAAATACGATATTATTCATGCACATTCATTGTTTTCAAATGGATACATTGCATACAGATTAAAAGAAAAATATGGAATTCCTTATATTGTTACCGTACGGAATACAGATGTAAATACATTTTTTAAAAAAATGATACATTTAAGAAAATT
>DATMFE010000502.1:0-2123 GCA_035556295.1 Ureibacillus sp. | reverse complement strand
TGGTAGAATACAACCTTGCCAAGGTTGGGGTCGCGGGTTCGAATCCCGTCTTCCGCTCCAGAAAGTTGGCGGCATAGCCAAGTGGTAAGGCAGAGGTCTGCAAAACCTTTATCACCGGTTCAAATCCGGTTGCCGCCTCCAACAATGCCGGTGTGGCGGAATTGGCAGACGCGCACGACTCAAAATCGTGTTCCTTCGGGAGTGCCGGTTCGACCCCGGCCACCGGTATCAACAGGTCGAAAAACGTAGTAGAAAAAAGACTTCAACGATTATGTTGAGGTCTTTTTTTTACTTCCTGAACACGACAAAAATAATCCAAAATTGTGTGTAAGGCGACATAGGCATTCAATTAATTGTATATATCTGTGTGCTTATTTTCTAGTTGTGTTAATGTAATGAATATAGAGATTAATAGATAACTCAACTTTTGTTGGGGATTTGTTGTGGCTAAAATAAACATAATAGGGGAATTAACCATGAAACAAAAATTTAAAAAGATTGCTGGCATTACTGGAATTGTTGTTGGAGTTATAGGCGTTGGAAGTTTTACATTTTATAAGGTTTTGGAAAATTCTCATGAATATGAAAAGAAAGAAGCAGCTTTGGCAGGAGGTATGCCGGAACATCAGTATGACAAAATTAAAGAGGACAAGGAAGAGTCAGAAAAACAAACTGCCAAAGTCGGTGGGGTGGCTTCTGGGACGGGACTTACCAACGATTCGGGTGAATATGAAGTAATCTCTGTTATGCACAAAATGACACATCAAAAAGTTGCATCCGATGACAAATGGGGTGCAGTTCCAATGACGTCGGCTAATATCGATAAAGTGATAAATGTAGTCGAAACAAATGATTTTGAGTACGAAGATAATATTCTGAATATTTTGGACAAATGGAAACGAGGAGATTTTGATGCTATCGTTCAAGATCATAATTATTTTTGGGGATTACAAAATGGAACTATTGGTAAGGCCTACGGAATAATGAGCGAGAAAGAGGAAGCTAAATTTATTGAAAATAACTTTAAATGAGTCTTGCATAGTCTTGCAAGGCTTATTTTGTGTTCTTGTTTAGTTTTGCTTAGGTTATGACAAAGGCAGGCATATAGGTAAAGAAAATCAGAAATTTAAAAAAAGGGTAGCTATCTATTCCTTCTGGATTTTATTTTCATAGAATAACATATCTATGTATGAGAGGAAGATAAAAGAATGGCGATTATAGAAACGTTTGGTCTTTCACCGAGCCCTTTAACGACTATCAATGGACATGAAGAAGTCTAGGTAAATTTCAGTCTTCAAGCATCTGAGACCACGGATGCTGGGAATATCACTGGCTCCGTTAGACTTCCGGATGGAACGCGTATTCCATTTGAAACTGTTATGATATTTACTTCAAATAATGTACCATTTGACCATACGAATAGTAACGCCGCTGGACAGTTCAGTTTCCCAAGGGTTCCTGTAGGATCTTACTTTATTACGGCTGCTGAGCCAAGCTATTTAACACCGATTAGAATTCCGACTACTGTACAAGCAAATAGAAATACAAGTGTAATTATCACACTGCAAGCAGATTCAGATGGAAGCAAGAATGCTATTTTTGGAATTGTTAAAAACTCCACTGTCACTGAAGACATTTCCTGGGTTTTTGTCCATATTTAAAATGATCAAATACATTCTTATTGAAATTCAATCTATAAGATGAATAAGGAATTAAAAATAGCTGATATTGATGATTCAAAATTAGATATATAAGAAATTTTGCTGTATGTAAAGTATAAACAGTTGGTAGAAACAAAGCACTGAAAATGAGTGTTTACAGGATTGTTATTCTTCAACTAAGGAGCGAGTTAGTTTTCAAGCAGACATAGTAAACTTCATAAAAGCAAAACGAATTGGAATAGAATCAAGGGGTAATCTAAACATTAATGAAAAGGAAATATTGTCATTAACGAAGATACCCTAATAATGCAGCAAAAGCCCTGGCAGCTGTTATAATAGAATGTCTTGGATAAGAGTAAATAAAGGGAGCAGTTCTTTATGCATTTGGCATAGGGACAGTCTTTTTTTTAGGAGTGATCACATGTCTTTTACAAGTTTAAAAGAATTAATTGAACTTGCAGA
>DATMFE010000501.1:0-15048 GCA_035556295.1 Ureibacillus sp. | reverse complement strand
TTTCAACAATAAATGATTATTCATTGTCGTTCCTGGTATTTTTCCATTATGCTTTGTTCCTGCTTGAATTTTGGTTAACACTTGTGGAAGCTTTTTGCTAAACGTTTCGTAGCATTTGGGACATCCTAGTTTCCCCTCATTCAAAAATTGATGAAATGAATAGCCACATGCAGGACAAGTTGTAGCAGTCTGAGCAGTTTGTGTTTGTTTTTCATGTGTTTCGTTTTTCCATACAGGTAAACCAAACCAGTTTGAAACGAGTTGTGCTAGTGGTAAATTTTCTTCTTTATTAAAGTCGATATTAAATGGATGGAATTGATTAGCACATACTTCACAGTAGTGTCGTTCACTTTTTTGACCATTTATAATTTGTGTAACCGTTACGGTCGCTTGTCTGACTTTACAATGTTCACAAATCATAATCGTCACCTCACTGGTTATCGTATTTTAAAGTAGTTAACATCGCTCGCATTATATAGGACCGAATCTCATCTCGAATAGGTAATTCCAACCTGAGTGTCGTTCGATCGAGAGCTGCAAGCATTAGTTTTGCCTCACGTTTTGTAATTACCGCTTCATCAATTAGTCGATAGATAATATCTTCGGCCATGGATTGCGTTGCGCCACGTTCAATTTGAGCAAGTACCGAATCTAACAAATCAAGCTTAGAATTTGGTCTTACACGCACAATTCGAATATAGCCGCCCCCACCTCTTTTACTCTCAACTAAATAGCCTCTTTCGACAGTAAAGCGTGTATTGATTACGTAATTAATCTGCGAGGGGACACACTGGAATTTATCTGCCAATTCGCTTCTTTTAATCTCAATATGTCCTTTGCCACCTATTTCGATAACTTGCTTTAAATAACCTTCTATGATGTCAGATATATTTCTCATTTTTATACCTCACCTCACTAGACGTTCTGACTTTGACTATCTTTGACTTTATTATAGTAAGGGTTTTAAAAAAATGCAATTAAAATACCTTCATACATAATATGTAGGATTGACAGTTTTATTGAAATTAAGACTCCATTAAATGAACTTTTTCAAAAATTAGGAAATAAAAAAATCCGACTATAAAGTAAATACCTTTAGTCGGACTAGTTGTTCTTATTTGTTTTTAACATTTTCAACTTTTTTCTCGTCAATTTTATGATCATCTGTTGGGAATAGAAGTGCTGATAAAAGACCAGCAAATAACGTTGCTGCAATTATGATAATGGCTTTGTGATATGATGATACTTCCGTATAGTAATTAAACAACATATATGATGCAGCTACTGCCACAATGATCATTGTTGGAATGACAAACTTCGATCGCTGTTTCCACATTATGATTTTCATCCTTTTCGTTTTCATTTCTTCTTAAAAGTTTCTAAACTATTATGTATTTTACGGTTTCTATTACATAAATACAAATAGAAGGAGGGATAGAGAAATATCCCTCACACTTTCTTCCGTCTTTGTAAATGTTGCTGTCTTCGTAATAATCCTCTTTCATATAGCAACTTTTCTTCCTCTGTTTCGGGAAAAACAGGCGGGACAGGAATCGGTATCCCTTTATTGTCTATTGCAACGTTTGTTACAAAAGATTCTGTTGTTATTTTTTCTTCACCCGTTCGGAAGTTCACCGACTTAACCTTTACATAAACCTCCATAGAAGTTTTACCAGTTGAAGTTACAACCGCTTCTAATTCAAGAATATCACCTACATAGGCTGGTGACTTAAATTCAACAGAGTCAAAAGCTGCAGTTACAATTTCACTTTTCGCATGTTTCATACTAGCGATAGCTGCTACTTCGTCGATATAAGCTAAAACCTTTCCACCAAAAATAGATAGATGATGATTTGCGTCTGGTGGTAATACAAGATGTGATTGTATAGTACGCGATCGACTCATTGGTACTGAATTTTCCACTTTTCCGACTCCTTCTGTGCTTAACTATGTTGTTTTAAATTATTGTTTTCATTGTAATAAATTTTAAATCCGTCATTTCCTGTAAAGCGTATTTAATTCCTTCTCGTCCATAACCACTGTTTTTGACACCACCATAAGGCATGTTGTCTATACGGAAAGTTGGTATGTCGTTAATGACCACTGCCCCTGCTTCAATTTCCTCTGCCGCTTTTAAAGCATCTGTCAGTACATTTGTGTAAATTCCTGCATTTAGTCCTAAGTCAGATCCATTTACAAGTTCAATGGCTTCTTCCAATGTTTTATAAGGTACAAGAGAAACAATTGGAGCGAATGTTTCAAGACAAACAATTTTCATATCTGGCTTCACATTAATCATCACAGTTGGTGTCATCCATCTTTCAGTAAATTCTGCACCTGTAGCCACTTTAGCCCCTTGTTCCTTGGCTTCTTCAATCCATTGTTTCATACGTTCAACTTCTTTAGGGTGAATCATTGCACTTAAATCTGTTGTGGGGTCTAAAGGATCACCAACTTTTAGCTTTTTCGTCTCTTCTACAAATGCCTTTGTAAATTCTGCATAAATTGATTCATGGACATAGATGCGTTGTAATGAAATACAAACTTGTCCTGCAAATGCAAATGCGCCACTTACACACCGAGTGATTACTTTTTCGATTGGCGTACTAGGTTCAATAATTAATGCAGCATTGGAACCTAATTCCAATGTCACTTTGCGTAAACCTACTTTTTCTTTGATTTTTAGCCCTACAGCTCCACTACCTGTAAACGTAACCTTTTTCACTAATGGATGAGTAACTAATGTATCGCTTAGTTCGCTTCCTGATCCCGTTACAATTTGTAAAACACCATCCGGTAGTCCAGCTTCTTTAAATATTTCAGCCATTATGATAGCACTTAGAGGAGTTTGATTTGCAGGTTTTAATACGACAGTATTTCCAACAGCAAATGCCGGTCCCAGTTTATGAGCAACTAAATTGAAGGGGAAGTTAAAGGGGGTAATCGCTGATACAACCCCCAGTGGTACACGTTTAGTAAACCCGATTCGGTCTTTTGTTCCAGGAGCTGCATCCATTGGCACTGTTTCACCCATAGTTTGTTTCGCCGCTTCAGCTGAAAACTGATAGGTTGCAATTGTTCGATCAATTTCAGTTAGTCCAGCTGATATTGGTTTTCCCGCTTCTTTCGCTAAAATTTCTGCAAGCTCTTGCTTCTTTTCACGCATAATTTCTACGACTTTATATAATATTTCAGCCCGTTCATAGGCTGTTGTCTTTTTAAATGATTGGAATGCTTGGTGGGCTCCTTCAATAGCTCTTGCGACATCCAATTTAGATGCTTTTGCAATTCTTGCAATTTGCGCTCCACTAAAAGGGGAAGTTAAGGGATAGGACTCTTTTGCATCTACCCACTCACCATTAATCCATAATTTTGTTTCTTTCATAATCCACACCTCTGCAAACAGTATTTGCTTTCATTTTATCACTATTTGCAAAAAAGTTAGTATACATACACTAGTTTGAAGAGGAACTGGATGACGAAGCCACTACTGCAGCCATTGTAGCCGTAATAACCATTGCCTGTTCTGCCTGGATTAACGCTTCAAGTGAAGTAACGATACTCATTTCATGGGATTCATTTATACTAACATGGTCGTTTAAAAGTTTTTGTACTACAACACTTAAGATAGCGTCTTTATACCATCTAAATTGTTTTATCTGCGAAAGTTCTTTATATAATTGACTAAGTTCTTCTATCTGGTCTGATTTTACGCCCGCTACTGCTAAAAACCCTAATAGAGGGTAATGCATGTACTTCAGTTTAATTCCATTTTCTTGTAATTGTTTACGAATTTCAACTACGTAAGGTACAAGATGCTCCACATAATTTGCGCTATGGAAAGTCAATATTTGTGATAACCATTGAAGTTCATTTCCTATATAGAAATCAAACTTACGTAATTCCTTGTAATATCGATTCATCGTCTCAGCACGTACTTCTGATGTGTCGTCCCCACTACTAAGGAGAACAACATAAGGTATGTCTTCATTTGAAGTAAGAAAAGGATGATGTTTTCTGATTGCTTTGTATAATTTCTGTGCATTTTCAGCTATTACAGCTTTATTCCCTTCAACTTTAGGAAAAACAGATGCGGCTATATAGCTATACTGTGTTCTTGAAAATTTAGCAGCCTTTAATACTTCCTCATTCGCTAATAAATCTGTGATTAACGTTGTAGCATCCCCTTTCCCATCCAACAACATTGCAATACTATTTTGGAGATTCACACTCGTTCTTAAGGTATGGTACCACTTCGTTTGTTGTTTAATAGCCTCAATCACTTCATTAAAGGATTGTGGGCTGAAAACCTTCCCTTTAGCTGTGTAATAACTGGCCATCATGATGACAATCCGCTTATCAGCAGACCACCCTAAATAAGTTTTTACCTTTTCAAAATTCCCCTCAAATAGTGCTATAAAATCTTTATATTTCATAAATAGCCTCCTTATCTCATAGTCATTAACTAAACAGTCACCTTTAGGAATTTGCTTATCGTGTATTTTTTGAAATGTTTTATGAAATGCACCTTGCATATAGGACTCAATCCTATAACTTTTCTACGGAATCTTCATAAAATAGTTTCAAAGGAAATAAATTAATCGAATATTCTTACAATTAAGATGAACATGAAATCCTTTAAAGAAAAATGATCCTTTAAATTAAAAATCAGGAAGGGGTATTGAAAATATAACTAACTTGTTTAATTTAAGTTTCTCTTAAGAATCTGCTCATAAAATATTCGAGAAAAGGAATGAAGGTAATATGAATCAAATCTTCAGGAAAGATGAATTTATTATTACCCCTTTCTATAAAGGGCGAAAGCAAGAATTTATGGTTGTAAATACGAAGAAGGAGTTCAAAAATGGACACACTCATCTTAAGTCATTTAAGATGGCTAAGTATTTAATCAATCTTGCAAGATACAAGAAAATAAATTCTGGTTTGAGACCCTATTTACTTACTAGCCTTACAAGAATATCGAATGATCATGAATATATAAAAAAATTAGAGGAAGTGCTTGCTGTAAAGAAGAATAAAGGCAAAAAGGCTTCTTATTATAATAGAGCAATTTAGTTTAAATCGGTTCAACCCACTGAATTACGTAGCACAAATCCGCAAATGAATTGTAAATCTCCATCGAGTACCCAATTAGTTGCAGAACTTTTAAGCACATAAAATTCGTTATAAAAAAAGAGACAATCCTCGTTAGTTCCATCAAGGATTGTCTCTTTTGAACTGAATGAACAGTCACAAATTACTTTATTAAGTTTAATTCTACTAATTCTTCTTTCGTGAATGCACGAGACCTTGTTAAAAACCGTTTCCCAAGCACGCCTTCTAAAGAAAACATTCCACCACGTCCATCTACAACATCAATAATGAGTTGCGTATGCTTCCAATAATCAAATTGATTTTTATGCATATAGAACTTTGCACCACCAATTTCACCAAGCAACACGTCTTGATCCCCAATGATTAAATCCCCGTCTGGATAACACATTGGACTGGAACCATCACAGCAACCTCCTGATTGATGAAACATAACTGGCCCGTGTTTTTCTCTCAATTGTTCAATAAGGGCAAGTGCTTCTTCCGTTGCAAGTACTCGTTCTACCACTTCTTAGCCCCCTTTAAGATTAGAAGAATCCTAATTTATTTGGGCTGTAGCTAATTAATAGGTTTTTCGTTTGTTGGTAATGCTCTAACATCATTTTGTGGTTTTCACGACCTACACCTGACATTTTATAACCACCGAATGCAGCGTGAGCAGGATAAGCATGATAGCAATTTGTCCATACACGGCCAGCTTGGATTTCACGACCGAAACGATACGCAGTATTGATATCACGAGTCCATACACCAGCGCCTAAACCATATAAAGTATCGTTTGCAATTTCAAGTGCTTCTTCTTTTGTTTTAAATGTCGTAACAGATACAACTGGACCGAAAATTTCCTCTTGGAAAATGCGCATACTGTTATCGCCTTTAAATACTGTAGGTTTAATGTAATACCCGTCTTTAAGCTCATCATCTAATTGGTTACGCTCCCCACCAGTTAGACATTGTGCTCCTTCTTGTTTACCAATATCTAAATAAGATAGAATTTTTTCCATTTGTTCAGAAGATGCTTGTGCACCCATCATCACAGTTGGATCTAGTGGGTTACCTGTTTTAATTGCTTCTACGCGCTTTAGTGCACGCTCCATAAATTTCTCATAGATAGATTCTTGGATTAATGCACGTGATGGACAAGTACATACTTCCCCTTGGTTAAGAGCGAATAATACAAATCCTTCAATCGCTTTATCTAAGAACTCATCGTCTGCATCCATAACATCTTCAAAGAAAATGTTTGGTGATTTACCGCCTAGTTCTAGCGTTACTGGAATGATATTTTGAGAAGCATATTGCATAATTAATCGACCAGTAGTAGTTTCACCAGTGAATGCGATTTTTCCGATACGTGGACTAGAAGCTAGTGGTTTACCTGCCTCTAAACCAAATCCATTCACGATGTTTACAACACCCGGTGGTAGTAAATCTTCAATTAATTCCATTAATACTAAAATGGAAGTAGGAGTTTGCTCAGCAGGTTTTAAAACAACACAGTTACCTGCAGCTAATGCTGGAGCCAGTTTCCAAACTGCCATTAATAGTGGGAAATTCCAAGGGATAATTTGTCCAACAACACCGATTGGCTCATGGAAGTGATATGCAACCGTATCATTATCGATTTGGCTAACGCCACCTTCTTGTGCACGAACGGCACCTGCAAAATATCGGAAATGATCAATTGCTAATGGTAAATCTGCATTTAACGTCTCGCGAACTGCTTTACCATTTTCCCATGTTTCAGCAACCGCAAGCATTTCTAAATTAGCTTCAATACGGTCAGCAATTTTATTTAAAATATTTGCTCTTTCAGCAGGTGTAGTTTTGCCCCAAGAATCTTTAGCTGCATGTGCAGCATCTAAAGCTAGTTCAATATCTTCTGCTGTCGAACGTGCTACTTTTGTATAAACTTTACCTGTCACAGGTGTAATATTATCAAAGTATTCTCCATTGATAGGTGCTACCCATTGTCCACCAATATAGTTGTCATACTTTTCTTTGAAATTTACTAATGCGCCTTCTGTGTTAGGAAATGCATAAGCCATTGTTAATACTGACATTTGTTAACTCTCCCCTTTAACTCATTAATATTCCAACACCTTTTAGCACTATATCCCCAAGATATGAAAAGGTATTTGTTATATATATATTTTGATAATTGCTAGAATATATCTAAAAATTGGAATTTTTTATAAGAAATCGTTCGACAAAAAGGTAAGGAATTTGATAGGAATTATAAAATTTGTGATATAGATAGGAGCAATTATGAATTCTTATATAGTGCCTTGTTAACAATAGTAAGGAAAATATCGTATTATTATAATTGAATCTAAATCCTATAGGAGAATTTATGAGAATTAATAAATACTTAAGTGAAACAGGTATCGTCTCAAGAAGAGGCGCAGATAAATTAATCGAAGAAGGTAAGGTAACTATTAACGGACAACCCGCAACGATCGGAAGTCAAGTTGAAGAAGGAGATATCGTTTGTGTAAACGGCAAACCCGTAAAGAAAGAGGAACAGCTTGTTTATATTGTGTTAAATAAACCTGTGGGCATTACGAGTACTACGGAGAAACATATAAAAGGAAACGTAGTAGATTTTGTAGGGCATGAGAAACGAATTTTTCATATTGGTCGACTTGATAAAGATTCGGAAGGGCTTTTGCTTCTAACGAATGACGGTGATATCGTAAATGAGATTTTACGTGCTGAAAATCATCATGAAAAAGAATATGTTGTACAAGTTGATAAGCCTATAACCGATTCTTTCTTAAAACGTATGGCTTCAGGCGTTGAAATTTTAGATACAAAAACATTACCTTGTAAAGTGGAAAGGGTATCATCCCATGTATTTAAAATAGTATTAGAACAAGGACTGAATCGGCAAATTCGCCGCATGTGTTCCGCTTTAGGATATTCTGTTAAGAGACTTCAACGAATTCGTATTATGAATATCCACATCGGAAATTTAAAGGTAGGTCAGTGGCGAGATTTAACAGAAAAGGAACGTACAGATCTATTTAAACTATTGAATTACACACCAAAGCAAAATTAGAATTAATAACACGTGCATATATACTAGGGTGAATTGTCATGGGGAACAATTTTTGTGGAATCCCGTAATTTTTGTCCTTTAGAAGCTGGCTAACCTCAACTCAGAATGTACTCAATCTTATTAATCACGGGTCTCTTTCATTTCCCACACATAATAAGGCGCTTCTTAATCACTGGATTTAAGAAGCGCCTAAATTATTGATTTGTTAAACTCCTCCAAGATAAGCTTCTTTAACTTTTTCGCTTTCTTGAAGTTCCTTAGCAGTTCCACTCAGAACAATTTTCCCAGTTTCAATAACATATGCACGATTGGCAATCGACAATGCCATGTTTGCATTTTGCTCGACCAATAAAACTGTAGTCCCTTGAGCGTTAACCATTTTAATAATCTCAAAGATTTGTTTCACGATTAATGGTGCTAATCCCATAGATGGTTCATCTAGTAAAAGTAACTTAGGCTTTGCCATGAGAGCACGGCCCATTGCAAGCATCTGCTGTTCTCCACCTGAAAGCGTCCCAGACTGTTGTTTTCGACGCTCGTTTAATCTTGGAAATAGCTCGAAAACATTTGTTAAGTCCTTTTTAATGCCATCACGATCTTTTCTTAAATAAGCCCCTAATTCTAGGTTTTCTTCTACAGACATATTGGCAAATACACGGCGGCCTTCAGGTACTTGGGAAATCCCACTTTTCACAATTGATTGAGCTGGTTTACCGCCAATTTGCACATTTTGATATAAGATCGTCCCGTTCTTTGGCTTTAACAGTCCTGAAAGTGTTTTTAATAATGTAGATTTTCCCGCGCCGTTTGCACCGATTAATGTTACAATTTCTCCTTCATTTACCTCTAAGGAGACGTCTTTTAAAGCATGAATATTGCCATAAAAAACATCGATGTTACTAACTTTTAACATCTTCAACAACCTCCTCACCAAGGTATGCTTCGATTACTTTCGGATTGCTTCGAATTTCTTCAGGTTTACCATTTGCAATAAGTTGACCATGATCTAAAACATAAATTCTTTCACAAATCCCCATTACTAAGTGCATATCATGCTCGATTAATAAAATCGTTAAATCAAATTCTTTACGAATAAAAGCAATTAGTTCCATTAAGTCATGTGTCTCTTGAGGGTTCATCCCCGCCGCGGGTTCATCTAGTAATAATAGCTTTGGTTTACTCGCAAGTGCACGTGCAATCTCAAGTCGACGCTGCATCCCATACGGTAAATTTTTTGCTAGTTCATCCTTATATACATCAAGACCAAAAATCTTTAAAAACTCTATAGATTGCCTTTCCATTTCCGCTTCACCCTTGAAATGACTAGGTAAGCGTAATATTGACGAGATAATGGAATGTTTCGCTAACTGATGATTCGCTACTTTTACATTATCTAGCACTGTCATATCCTTAAAAAGGCGAATATTTTGGAACGTACGACTAATACCAAGCTTTGTTACCTTATAAGGTTGAAGCCCCTTAAGGTTTTTCCCGTCAAAGACAATTGAACCTTCAGTTGGCTGATACACCCCTGTAAACATATTAAATGTTGTTGTTTTACCAGCACCATTTGGACCAATTAGCCCTACTAATTCTCCTTGATTCAAATACATATCTACGTTTTGAACGGCTTTTAATCCACCAAATTGTATCCCTACGTTTTCTACCTTTAAAAGAAGCCCTTGTGTCATACACTTGAACCTCCCTTTTTACCAAACTTTAATAATTGAGTAATCTCTTTCGTACCCATTAAACCTGTAGGACGATAAAGCATTACAAGAATTAATACAAGAGAATAAATAATCATACGTGTTTCTGTGAAGTTTGCTAAATAAGCAGATACAAAAGTAATGAAAATAGCAGCAATTACCGATCCAGATAAACTTCCTAATCCGCCTAATACAACTAAAATTAAAATATCAAAAGATTTAAGGAAATTGAACGTTGTCGGTTGAATAACAAAGACGTTATGAGCAAAAATTGCCCCTGCAAATCCTGCAAAGATTGCCCCAATTGTAAATGCGACTACTTTATAATAGGTTGTATTAATTCCCATCGCATCAGCTGCAATTTCATCTTCACGCACTGATATACATCCTCTACCATGACGTGAGTTTGTAAAGTTTGCAACGACTAAAATGGTAACGACAACACCGATAAACGCATATGTCCAATTAGACATATGGTTGACAACCATACCAGCAGCGCCCCCTACGTATTCAACATTTATGAAAATGATACGAATAATCTCCGCAAATCCTAATGTAGCAATTGCTAAATAGTCACCTTTAAGACGTAATGTTGGAATACCTACTAATAATCCTGCTAACCCAGCAACTACTGCACCAATCACAATGGCAATCGGGAATGGTAAGCCAAATTCCATCGTAGCAATGGCACTAAAATAAGCACCTACAGCCATAAAACCAGCATGCCCAATTGAAAATTGTCCTGTAATTCCTATTACAATATGTAAGCTGACAGCTAGCATAATGTTGATACACATTGTAACTAATATGTTTTGGTAGTATGCATCTAACATTCCACCAAGGATTAAGCCCTGTACAACAGCATAGATTACTAGCGCTATAATAATATAACCGAAGAAAGCTTTAGATTTTTTCATTTCTGCCTCACCTACACTTTCTCACGGGCATTTTTGCCGAATATACCCGCTGGTTTTAAAATTAAAATTAAGATTAAGATGACAAATGCAGCAGCATCTCTCCACAATGAGAACCCTATTGCACTCACAATAGTCTCAACAATACCTAACACATAACCGCCCACAGCAGCACCTGGAATACTTCCAATTCCACCGAGAACAGCAGCGATAAATGCCTTTAAACCAGGTAACACGCCCATTAATGGCTCAATTCTAGTGTAGTAAACCCCAAAGATAACACCTGCAGCACCTGCTAATGCAGATCCAATGGCAAAGGTTGCTGAGATTGTGTTATCTACATTGATGCCCATTAATCGAGCTGCATCAGCATCATGAGATACAGCACGCATTGCTTTTCCAATCTTCGTTTTATGAACAATAAATTGTAAAAGAAGCATAAGGACGATTGTAACTGCAATAATTAAAATAGATTTAGAGCTAAGACTTGCACCAAATAAATCAATATAACTTTCTTGTAGCAATTCTGGATAAGCTTCTGGTGAAGCACCGCGGAAGAATATCACTGTATACTCTATTAATAAGGAAACACCAATTGCAGTAATAAGCGCTGCAATACGTGTTGCACTACGTAATCGTTTATAAGCTACACGTTCAATAACAACTCCTATGATTGCGCATACAACCATTGCAATAAGTAATGCTGGTATAAATCCTAGGTCTAACCTTACTGCCGCATAGAACCCTATAAATGCTCCTAACATAAATACGTCACCATGAGCAAAGTTAATTAACTTTATAATTCCATATACCATCGTGTACCCTAAAGCAATTAACGCATAGATACTTCCAAGCGAAATACCGTTCACAAGTTGTTGGAGCCATTCCATGATTTCTCACTCCTTTACGATTATTGATTTTTCACCTTCAAGTTGATTCAACTTCTCATTTTTTAGAATAAGAAAAAGGGGGCAGCAAGCCCCCTTTTAAGAGTTAAGGATTAACTTTAGAGTTAAATACTTGTTTGCCGTCTACGAATTCTAAAATTGTTGCAGATTTGATTGGGTTATGATTTTCGTCTACAGAAAATGTACCAGTTACTACTTGTAAATCTTTTGTACTTGCTAAAGCATTTTTAATTGCTTCACCATCAAGAGAATCTGCACGATCAATTGCATCAGCAATGAAGTATACAGTGTCATATCCTAAAGCATGGAAACCATTTGGCTTTTCACCATTCTTTTCTTCAAATGCTTTTACGAAGTTCTGAATTAACTCCTCTGGGTCTTCAGATGAAAACGCGTTAGACATATATGAGTTATTTAAAGCTTTTGCTCCTGCTAACTCTACTAAAGTTGGAGAATCCCAACCATCTCCACCCATAAGTGGTACGTCAATACCTAATTCACGTGCTTGCTTAACAATTAGACCTACTTCTTCATAGTATCCAGGAATGAAGATGAAATCTGGATTTGAAGATTTAAGGTTTGTTAATGTCGATTTGAAATCAACATCGTCACCTACATATGCTTGTTCAGCTACAACTTTTCCACCATTTTTCTCAATTTGCTCTTTAAATGATTTTGCTAATCCTTTTGCATAGTCATTTGAGTTATCTGCGTAGATTGCCACATTTTTAGCACCAAGTTCAGTTGCAAAGTTTGCAGCAACAACCCCTTGGAATGGGTCGATAAAGCAAGTTCTGAAAATATATTCATTAATTGATCCGTCTTTATTTACTGTTAAGTTTTCAGCTGTACCTGAACCTGTTACAACTGGAATTTTATTATCGTTAGCTGTTTGTACTGTTGCCAACATATTACCTGAAGTAGCTGGTCCAATCATTGCATGCACTTTATCTTGTGTAGCTAGTTTAAGCGCAGCTGCAGATGCCTCAGCATTTTCAGATTTGTTATCAACCGAAATTAACTGGATTTGTTTTCCGTCAATTCCGCCTTTTGCGTTAATTTCTTCTACTGCAAGTTCAGCACCTTTTAAGATTGATGAACCATAAGATGCTACTGCCCCCGATAACTCTAAATTCGCACCAATTTTAATGACGTCTGAGTCTTTAGAGCTAGATGAATCTCCTGAACTACACCCCGCTAATGCTCCAACTACTAAAGAAGTAGCTAAGAAAATCGAAGCAAATCTTTTAAGTTTGTTTTGTTTCATTCTCTTTCCCCCTATCGTTGCTTAGAAGATAAAATAGTAATCTATCATCTCTGAAAATAATAAATAGACTATAATTTATTAAAAATTCAGATAGTAGATTACATGGTAATATCTTCCCTTATCTTGTTAACTTAACCAATTTTAAAACAGAATCAAATTTTAGTAAAGTATGATTTTTCAGTATTTTTAGAAATTTAAAGCAATATACTATTTTCCTATATTTATTTTCGGAATGTATCATTCTAAATGATTATATTTGTATAAAAAAACAGCAAGGGATGCTCCTCTTGCTGCAATCATATGAAGTTACCGATTTCTATATACATATAAATCTCTACTTTTAAATCCTTCACTTAATATCTGCTTCATTTCATCACGTCTTTTTGCTCTCGTTGCTTCTTGTTTGGCGCTATAAACATATCGAGCCCAATCCTTTTGATAGCCAGGTGTTAGTGTTTGATAAAAGTTAAGTAGATCAGGTGTGTCCTTTAAATCCTGTTCAATTTTTGGAATTGAATCGATATAATCGTCTACACATTGACTTGCTTTGGTTGTTGTGACACCTTTTCCTTTAGAATCCTCTTTTAGACCAACGACAGTAAATACTTCGTCTAAACCAACCATTCGGGAAAACTTAATCGTACTATTCCCTACATACCCCTCCTCATCAACTCCAAGGGTAGGGAAAATTTCGTCTCGGTGAATAAACGTATCGTAAATTTTGTTGCCTTTCTTTGGGTAGGCAATAAACAAGTATCCTTTTGAAGAAAGATAATTTTTCTCAATCGTTTCAAAGACAAATTCTTTCATTGCATTCATATCTAATACAAAAGTAAAAATTAGATCGTACTCTTGGTTATCTTCTAATATCGTTGTGTAATCAGTTAATAGGTGGAAATAATCTGCACCTTCAGGGAGATTGAGTATAGCGACAGATTTATATTTTTGTAAATTTAATTTTTCTACTATTGTTTTCTCCATGTTCTTCCTCCTTCAATCTTCTAAAGTAATTAGAAATATTTATATTGCATTATAGGCTTGTAACAACTGATGAAGGTTTAACTTCTTCATTTGAAACATAGCTGCAGTCACTCTTTCTACTTTATCGGAGTTAGAATCAGTTAGTAATTCATTTAATACAGTTGGAACGACTTGCCAAGATACACCAAAACGATCTTTTAACCATCCACAAACTTGATGCTTTTCATCAGCACCTTCTGTTAACTTTCCCCAATAATAATCGACTTCCTCTTGAGAATCACAATTGATGATAAATGAAATTGCCTCTGTAAATTGGTACTGTGGACCTCCGTTCAGCCCGACAAAGTTCTGTCCTTCCAACGTAAATTCAATTGTCATGACATCTCCTTTTGTTAACCCTTCTAGTTCATGTTTCATTTCACCATAACGTGTAACTTTGCCGATCCTTGAATTTGGAAATACCGAAGTATAAAAGTTAGCTGCTTCTTCCGCCTGGTTATTGAACCATAAGTTTGTTGTTAGTTTACTTATTTTTTGAGTCATATTTTCCACCATCTTCTTTAAATTTTTTCCGTCAATTACTTGCTTAAATTACAGCTTTCTCACTTAATGTAACCTAATTTTCCCAAATTGAATACCTTGATATATATGCCTAATGCATTATCGATAATAGGGGGAATATAAATGGATCATTTTCCAAACCAAATGTACGGTTTTCCAACTGGTAATTCCTTTTCTCCGATGAATATTAAAGCAAATGCTTCACCACATCCTTTTGCATCTTTGCAAAATCAACCATACTCTGCACATATGTTATCCATACCCATGATGCAAGCACCTTTTTCTCCATATGGTTCTTCCAATTGTATTAGTCAAGCCGAGGTTAATTTATTGCTTACTTTTAGAGAGCTTTGGGAGGAGCATATTTCCTGGACTAGAATGGCAATTGAAGCACTAGTTTTCAACCAACCAAATACAAATGAAACGGTTGCAAGACTCCTTCGAAATGCTGACGATATGGGGAAAACGCTAATGGGGATCTATGGTCCAAAGGTTGGTAGTATGTTTGCGGATTTAATAAGAAACCACCTCGTAG
>DATMFE010000500.1:0-28520 GCA_035556295.1 Ureibacillus sp. | reverse complement strand
AAAACCTGATCCATGGGTAAAAATTGATAACTATAAAAGATTCCATCTAAAATAAGATGATGTCCGTTCGTCGCTAATAGGACAAAGGTTAAAAGAACATTTAGAAATTGCCCCATCAATGGACTTTGTGCCCCTGTTTGTGGATCAATGATGTTTGCCATAGCAAATCCCATTTCAAAATCGATAAACCCACCTGCAATTTGTACAGCTGAAAAAATAATATAAGCACAAACCCCAATCATTAACCCAATGATTGCTTCTTTTAAGATCAATAATATGTAATTTCCATCAATTGGAATTGCCCCAATCGGAAAGGTGTAGTACATCATCCAAGAGAGAATGAGTGCTAATGCAATTTTCAATTGTGGTGGTATCGTTCGATATGAAAATAAAGGGATTGATACGAAAAATGCTGAAATCCTAACAAAAATTAAAAGCAATACAGATAGATTTGGGATTATTTCAGTCATTCAGGTCACCCAATGTACCGATCTAAATTGTTTAAAATATCGTATACATAAGATGTCAGTTGTGAAATCATCCATGGTCCAAAAAAGATAATCGCTACTAAAACAGCGATGATTTTTGGAACAAATGCTAATGTTTGCTCTTGAATCGATGTCGTTGCTTGGAAAATACTTACGATTAAACCAACAACTAAAGCGATTAAAAGTAATGGTCCTGAAACGATTAGTACAATCCATATCGCTTGCTCTGCAATTGAAATGACCATTTCTTCAGTCATAAGTATCAACCCCTAAAAACTTTGAAGTAAGGATTTGACGACTAAATACCATCCATCCACTAGTACAAATAATAATATTTTGAAAGGTAGTGAAATCATTACTGGAGGTAACATCATCATCCCCATTGACATAAGGACACTTGCAACAACCATGTCAATAACTAAAAAAGGAATAAAAATCATAAATCCGATTTGGAAAGCCGTTTTGATTTCACTTAATGCAAAGGCTGGTACGAGCATGGTTAATGGGATATCTTGAACCGTTTCTGGCCGTTCTGCTTGATTGTAATTTAGAAATAACTCTAGGTCTTCCTGCCTTGTTTGCTTGGCCATAAACTCTTTAAAGGGAGCTGATGCCCGGTCATAAGCTTCATCTATTCCAATTTCTTCATTAAATAATGGTTGTAATGCATTGTCATTCACCTGCTGAAAGGTTGGTGCCATTACGAAAAATGTTAAAAATAACGCAAGTCCTATTAAAACTTGGTTTGGCGGCATTGTATTTGTTGCAAGTGCCGTTCTAGTAAAAGATAAAACAATCATGATACGTGCAAATGACGTCATCAAAATTAGGATACTTGGTGCAAGTGATAACACCGTAAGTAAAAGTAACATTTTAACTGAAGTAGAGACATTGGTTGGATCACTTTCAGAAAAGAACGAAATAAAATCTTGCATTATTTATCGCGCTCCTTTTCTTTCCACTTCTCCAGTTCATTGTGGCGCTCTTTTTTTATATCAGATAGTTTATGATTAAAAATTTCACCAAAGGATTTTTGGTCCTGTTCTACTTCTTCATTTTTTTTCATTTTTAAATTTAACTTTTTTACAAGCTCCGTAATATATGGTGACACTACTACTAACGATTGTTTTTCATTAAAATTGTTAACGATTTGTTCAATTTCATCAGGGTTTTCAATTTCCTTTAGTAATTGAACATTTTCTCCTACGCCAACAATAAAAATAGAATTGCCAATCTGTACTAGCTGTACTGATTTTTGGGCTCCTAAATTAACCCCACCAATATTCCGAACCAGACTATTTTGATTATAGTTATGACTTTTTTTATTGATAAATTTTAAGACAAATAACAATAATGCTAAAACAAACAATAGTGCAAAGAGCATCTTTACATAATCCCAAAGACTTAACCCTTTACCACCTGTTACCGCTGTTTTTTCTTGAGTATCTGTATCTGATTGTGCTGGTTCACTATGATCATTATCTTGGTTTTGTAACCATTCATCTGTAATCATCTGATCTTCTGATGCGGCAAATGTGATTGTTTGAGCTGGACCAAAAACTGAAATGATGATTAATACAATCAATAGAAATCGTTTACTCAATCTTAAAGAACCATACATTTGTTTAACCCAATGCTTTTTGAATTGCTTCGATTACACGGTCAGCTTGGAAAGGTTTCACGATAAAGTCTTTTGCTCCAGCTTGAATTGCATCAATTACCATCGCTTGTTGACCCATCGCTGAACACATAATCACAACTGCACCAGGGTCATTGCTTTTAATTGCTTTTAACGCTGCAATACCGTCCATTTCAGGCATTGTAATATCCATTGTTACTAAGTCTGGGCGTAATTCTGAATATTTTTCAACCGCTTGAGCACCATCCGCTGCTTCTCCAACCACTTCAAATCCATTTTTTGTTAAAATATCTTTAATCATCATTCGCATGAATGCTGCATCATCCACAATTAGTATTCTTTTTGACATAAACCTAATTCCTCCAATATTTATTTAAGATTATCTAAACGAGCCGCTTGACTTACGATATCTGTGATACGGACACCAAAGTTTTCATCAATTACAACTACTTCCCCTTTAGCAATTAAACGACTATTTACTAGTATATCTACTGGTTCACCCGCAAGCTTGTCCAGCTCAATAATTGAACCTGTTGACAATTGCAAAATATCTTTTACAGAATGTTTCGTCCGCCCAAGTTCAACCGTTACTTGTAATGGAATATCTAATAACATATTTAAATTACGAGATTCTGACTGAGTCATACTTGGCTCTTGGAACGATGCAAATTGTGCTTGTTGAACATTTACATGTTGCTGTTGTTGGTAACGAGGCTGAGAGAAAATTGGTGGCTCCTCATAAATCGTTGCAGCAACTTGTTGTTGATGAATTGGCTCTTGATATTTTGGTTGTTCATACGCTGGTTGCACTGGTGTTGGTTGTTGAACATACTGCTGTTCTGGCATAGATTGTGCTACAGGCTGAGTATTAGGCTGGCTAGCTTGTTCTGGCATTGGAGCAAGATTTTGTTCACCTAATAATGATTTAACAATTTCTTGACTGAATTTTAATGGTAATAATTGCATAATATTCGAATCAATTAAATTTCCTATTTTTAATCTGAATGATACTTTCACCATCAAATCTTCATTAGGGATCGAATCTCTGCCTACATTTGTAGAAAAGTTTAATAAATCGATAGATGGTGGAGATATATCCACTTTTTTATTGAAAATCGTAGACATTGAAGTTGCAGCGGAGCCCATCATTTGATTCATGGCTTCTTGAACTGCACTCAATTGAATTTCACCTAAATCTGGGCTCGGATTTAATCCGTCCCCACCTAACATTAAATCTGCAATAATTGCAGCATCTGTTTGTTTGATCACAAGTAAATTCATACCAACTAATCCAGTTGTATATTGTACTTGTATTGCTACATAAGGGTGTGGGAATTCTTCCTCTATACGACTTCTTTGTACCATCGATACAACTGGTGTCGTGATATCAACCTTTTGTCCTAATAGTGTAGATAATGCTGTAGCAGAACTACCAAATGAGATATTTCCTATTTCTCCTAAAGCATCTTGTTCCATTAAGCTTAAAAAATCTTCAACATTCAATTCTTCAATATCTGAACTGATTTCATTTATTCGATCTTCTAAAGTTTCACCTCTTAGAAGAGCTTCGATTTCTTCCTGGGAGAGCATGCCATCATTCATCGTCGTCTCCTCCTTTCAATGTATCCATTATTTGAACCGCCATTTTTTTATTAAGTTTACCAGGCTGTACTGTGAACTTTGGTAAATTTCCTACTTTTAATAGGAGCGGATCTTCTATTTTTTTATCTAGTTGGATTACATCACCTATATTCATATAAAGGAAATCTTCTATTGTAATTGAAGCAGAACCAAGTTCCGCAATGATATCAATTTCAGCTTGTTTCACTCTATTTTCCAACAGTTTTGTTTGTTCAGGTGAGGTTGCTTTAACATTTGATTGCATCCAGTATTGAACGGATAAGTTTTGTATGATTGGTTCTAAAACGACATGCGGAATACAAATGTTAATCATTCCTGTCGTTTCACCAATGATCGTATTCAACGAAATCACAATGACCGTTTCATTCGGTGAAATCATTTGTAAAAATTGAGGATTCACCTCTAATTCAACTAACATCGGATCAATTTCTGCAATGTTGTCCCAAGCTTCTCTTAAATTATCAAATGAACGTTCAAACAGATTCATCATGATTTTTTGTTCAATTTCAGTTAGGTTATCAACATTGTTGTAGCTTGAACCTGTTCCACCAAGTAGCCGATCCATCATCGAATATGCGATGTTCGGATTAATTTCCATTAGTATATTACCATCTAAAGGCGGTACTTCAAATATATTTATTAATGTCATATTTGGAATTGATCGTACAAACTCTTCAAAAGGAATTTGGTCAACGGAAGCAACATTAATTTGGACATAGGTTCTTAGCTGTGCAGAGAAAAATGTTGTCAGTAGACGTGCAAAGTTTTCGTGTATTCGAGTTAAACTTCGTATTTGATCCTTTGAAAATCGGAGCGCTCGTTTAAAATCATATACTTTAACTTTTTTCGTCTCTTCTTCCTTTTTCATTTCATCTGCTGACATTTCCCCGGTCGATATTGCAGAGAGAAGTGCATCAATCTCTGATTGGGATAATACATCGCCTGCCATTTGACCACCTCCATTTCTAAAAAGATTTTCATAGTTCATAACTGAACCTATTTTCTAAATGTCTACTTTAATTTGTAATTGGATTACTTAACCATATAAAATGTAGTCATTCATTTTACTGATGTGAAAAATATCTTTTATTGAATGATGTAGGAGGTGATATAAACATCGACTATTTCCCCATCTTGCATCAGTTCATTTAACTTGGATTTCACTGTAGATTGTAAAATGATTTTCCCTTGTTTTCCTTGTAAATCTTCTTCCGTTAATTCAGATAATTCTTCGATTAAAAGATTTTTCGTTTGAAAATCACGTTTTGTCAGTTCTGCTGCCGCTTCTTTACTATCAGTTGTTATTTTTAGTGAAAAACGGACAAAATTATTATCAGCTAAATTTGTTGTAATTTCAGGAACATCTACGCTATAAGCGAGTATATCGTCTATTGTAGGTTCCCCAGATGCAGCGGGTTTATTAAATAGAGTTAATAAAACAAAAATGACAACACCTATTAATGTAATCGTTACTAAAATAATTAACATGACCGTCAACAGTTTGTTACTGCCTTTATTCTTCATCTTCATCACCTCGTAGATGCGGGTTAGATAAAACTTGAATTTCACGATAGAATTCTGAAACCTTTTTTCGGACCTCTTTTGGACTTTCTTTGACAATAAATTTTCGCCCTGTCGTTAGCGTTATCGTCGTATCCGGGAATGCCTCGACAGTTTCTATGTATAATGCATTTAATGACAACGGTTTTCCATTTAAACGTGTAAGTTCAATCATTGAAATAGGGCCGGTTTACCGAGAGCCGGCCCGACCCTCCTTTACAATGAAATATGTTAGTAATTTAACAATAGATTCATAGATTAACGTTTTAAGTTAACAAGTTCTTCTAAAATTTGGTCAGATGTCGTAATAATACGTGAGTTTGCTTGGAAACCACGTTGCGCAACGATCATTTCAGTGAACTCTTCAGATAGGTCAACGTTGGACATTTCTAGGAAGCCTGATTGGATTGAACCGATACCTGATTGAGTTGCTACTTGCACTGTTGGATCTCCAGAGTTAGTAGATACTTGGTAATAGTTACTTCCAGCTTTCTCTAAACCACCCGTATTTGGGAATTTCGCTAAAAGTAATTGACCTGCAAATTGTAATTTACCATTAACGTCAACATAAGTAACTGTTCCGTCTTGACCAATACTCATTGATTGTGCGTTTGTAGGTATTTTTATTGGATTTAGATCATCATTATCAATTGCACCATCTGAATAAAGATTAGTAGTTCCTACATCATAAATTTTTTTATCAGTTTCCGCATTACTAGTAGCTTCTTCTTCTCCTTCACCTGGAACTGTATCATATATTTTTTCATTAGCAACACCTACAAGATATTTCCCATCGCCATTGACTAAATATCCATTACGATCCATATAAAAATTTCCAGCTCTAGTATACAGATAGTTTGAGAAGCCTGCAGCTTCTGTATCAACTGTTCCAGTTCCATCATCATCCGCAGTTCCAACCGCTGAATCTGCAACCATAAAGAAACCATCACCTGAAACTGCCAAATCTAATGTACGAGAAGTCGTTTGCAATGATCCAGTTCCATGAATTACATCAATTGCTGCCATTTGGGAACCTAATCCAACTTGTTTAGGGTTAACACCACCAAGTGTTCCTGTCGGAGAAGATGCACCTGAAATTGATTGTGATACTAAATCTTTAAACACTGTTCTACTTTTCTTAAATCCATAAGTATTAACATTTGAAATATTATTACCTATTACATCTAGTTTTGTTTGGTGGTTTTTTAAACCTGAAATTCCTGAGTACATTGAACGTAACATGGTTAACGTTCTCCCTTCAATTTAGATTATAATGACTTGCTTCAATCAGTCCGCAAGTTTAGGCATCCTAAAAAAGGTCCTGCCTACAGCACAATGGTGCCGTCAATATTTGTAAATATTTGTTCCTTCGCTTCCGTGCGTTCCATCGCAGTGATTACCGTTGCATTTTTAGCACTTACAATCAACGCTGCTTGATCCATCAACACTAGTGGTTGATTGACACCTTTTTGATGTGCCTCAAATACTTTGTCTGTTACAACTTGCCACTCTTGATCAGAAATTTGGATATTCCTCTCAACTAACCGTTCATTTGCATGTTTGCTAATTTTTAATTCCTGGTTGTTGGTTGCTTGATGCAAATGTTCAAGAAACGTGTTTTGCGTTGTAACTTTCGTATTCAGTTTTTGCTTTGCATGGTATGTCGGTTGCAATGGCACGTGCTGAATATGTATTCTTTGCATGTGCGTCACCAACCTTAATCTGTTATTAATTCAAATTGGCCTTTTTTCACAGTTTCATTGTTTTCTAGTAGATATTCAATGGCTAAATTATTCGTTTTCACTGATTGAATAATTGATTCAATCCATTCACCATTGGCTACATAACGTACTTTTTGACCTATTAATTTACTAGATTCAACTAGTGGATTTTCCGTCACTTCATTTTTGGCTTGTGAACTATTGAATACAGAAGAAATATTGCCAGGTGAAATTTCTTTCCCATCTTCTAGAACAAATACAGCCTCTCCATTTACGTATTTCATTTGTTCAATAACGCCTTTACCATTGTTCACAATGTAGTTGCCTTGCTCATCTAATTCATCCGACAGTTCATGCCACTCTACTTCTCTTCCAATAAATGTTGTGTAATTCATCAATTGAGTTTGATGTTGAGATTCTAGAATGTTTTCCATTGCTTTTGTCATGTTTTGCATTTGTTCTAGTGAACTAAATTGAGCTAATTGAGAGATGTACTCAGCGTTATCCATAGGCGCTGTAGGATCTTGATGTTGTAATTGAGTTACAAGCAATTGTAAGAAAGCATCTTTCCCAAGTGCACTGTTCCCTGTCTCTTTTACAGTTTGTTTTTTATTCGATAAGTAATAGTCAGTTGAAATTGGTGTTGTACGATTTGTCGTATTATTCGTACTAGTCATGTGTTACACCCCCTCATTTATAAGATAGTCTTGGAAGCTAATATGCTCCTCTTCATCGTCTTTATTATCCTCAGAATCATTTTCTTGCTCATCTTGTTGATTGAAGAAATTACTAAATAAGTTTTGATCACGAAGGTTGCGGTCTGTTTCTTGTAAACTTTGAGCAATATCAATTCGATCCATTTGAATATTTGCTTGTGCAAATGAAGTTTTCAACTGATTGATCTGACTATCTAGCAATTCTTTTGCCTGAGTGGTTGATGCTAATAGTCGAACAGAAAGAACTCCATCTTTTTGCATCACTTCGATACGAATCGAACCTAAGTTCTCAGGATAAAGTTTCAGTAATAACTTCATATTCCCTGGTGCATTTGAAAATTGACTCCGACCAATTAGTTGTTGAATTTCTTTCACAAGTGCTTCACCTTGTGCACTTTTCTCAACTGGTAACGTAATCGTCACTGTTTTTGGGGCAGCATCAATTGGTTGTTGAACAGAAATTGTTTGAGTTTCTGAAGATGTCTCGACTTGTTTCACAACCTGTTGGAAGCCTTGTAACGAGGCATTTCCAGTTGTAGATTTTTGTGCTGTAACCTCAACGATTGTTTTAATTGTCTTATCATGATTTAAATCTGTAGATTCAACGATTTCTTTCAATACTTCCTTTAAGTTTTGAAGTTGAATCGTTTGATCACTTGTTAGATCTGATTTCCCACCAATAACTTGTCCCAGTTTTAATAGTTGAAGCAATTGCTCTGATTCTTTAGGTGTTAACTTATGCTCTCCCTGTAATGAACTAGCAATTTGGGTAACCAAATTTGAACCTTGTTCGTTAATTTCTTGAATTAGCTCCCAGACATTATTTACATTTAAGTTTTGCTGTTCTGTCCCTAAAACTTTTGACAAGATATCCTGAAGCTGCGTTTGGTCCATATTTAATAAGGCTAATAAATCTTCCAAATTCATTAATTCATCAATAGATTTTACGGAATCTTCATTTGCACCTTGAATCATTAATAGACCTTCATCGTGAGAAATCCCTAATAACTCAAGCACCTCATTGGCACTCTCCGAATTGATTAGATTAGACAACTTGTTCAAATCAATCTCGTTTTCAGTAGTTGAATATGCTGATTCATTCACACTATTTTGTTCAGCCAAGATTTTGTTAAAGATAGCTCCAAACTTGTTATTCACGTCGCCTTTAGCATTTGTATTAACTCCTTGCGATGAACTTGTCACCTTAGAGTTCGATGATGGATTCATGTTTATATTCGATAGTTGCATTATTCCTAGATTCACATTTTCACCTCCTTCCAAATTGAAGGTAATTATCTCGATTGTTATTGTGTTAATTGCTCAGTAAATTTTGCTGCATTTTCCGGGCTCATTTTTGCAAGTATTTTTGATAACGTATCTGGTTTTAATTGCATTAAAATTTTTAATGCCTCATCCGTTTTCATTTCTACTAAGATTGGTGCTGCTTCTTTTGCTGACATTTTTTCAAAGGCAGAAGTGATTTCAACAAATTCTTGTTGTGCAGCTGTTTGATCGTTTTTTAGCTTCTGAATCTCGTATTCTAACTCTTCTTGTAAGGTTTGCGCTTCTTGATTTTTAGCGTTGGCTGTATCAAGTTGAGTTTGAAGTTGTGCGATTTGAGCTTCTTTGTCCTCAATTTCAGCCTGCAGCTCGACTATTTTTTGACTATCTATTGGTTCGGAAACAGTAGCCTCTTCATGTGATGACACAAAAGGTAAATGATCAGTCAATTCTTTTGCTTTTTCAAAAACATTTGTACCAGTAAAAGATGTAATGACTAATAATACTGCAATCCCAAATAGTAGTGGGATTAACACCAAATAAAATAACTTTTGAAATAGACCCGGTGATTTTACATCTTCCATCTTTTCATTATTGATTGTAGGTCTTGCCATCTGTTCATCACCTGAATTCTTTTTTGGAATACATAATCGATGAAAGCTCGTCCAACAATAGCATTTCTGCTTTATCTTGTTCTTCTTTAAAGCTTTCAAAATCTTTTTCTCGCATTTTTTCAAACTTTCGAACTTCTAAACTTTTTTCAACTAGTTTTTGTTCATGCCAATTCATTTTCGTTCTAGCTTGCATAACTTTCTGTTGAACATCATTGATCGATTGTTCCAAACTTTCTATGAAAGAAGCAAAATGATGAATTTCATGAATCGTTGAACCCGTTTTCATTTTCTCTGTTTGATAGCTAATTAGATCTTCTTTTTTCTTTAATAGTTCATATAATCTAGAAGCCACTTCTTCAAATGCACGAACAGCTTCTTTAAATGCCATTTCTGACTGTTGCTTCTCTTGCTCACGTATGTCTAATACTTTTTCAAAACGATATTTATATTGCAGCATTATTTTCCACCACCATTAGCTAGAGCAACTAATTCATTCACACTATCATCCAAAGTCACTTTATCTTTATACTCTTGCTTTAGGAAGTTCGTGATGAGGGGCTCATAGTAAATTGCTTCATCTATTTCCTTTGAAGTACCTCGTTTATATGCACCAATATTGATTAAATCCTCAGATTTTGAATATGTATAGTAAAGTTCGCGAAGTCGATTAGCCGCCTTTACATGCTCATCCTCAGAAATATGGTTCATAAGTCGACTGACACTTTTCAAAACGTTAATTGCAGGATATTGCCCTTTATTTGCAAGTGTCCGGTCTAGAACGATATGACCATCCAAAATCCCACGAACTGCATCGGCAATCGGTTCATTCATATCATCACCATCAACTAACACTGTATAGAATGCAGTTATACTACCATGCTGATTTGTTCCAGTTCGTTCTAGTAATTTTGGTAGAATAGCAAATACAGAAGGTGTGTACCCCTTCTGTGCTGGTGGTTCACCCGTTGCAAGGCCAATTTCACGTTGAGCCATCGCAACACGAGTAACTGAATCCATCATCAACATGACATTTAAACCACGGTCTCTAAAATATTCTGCAATAGCAGTTGCTGTAAAAGCACCTTTAATACGCATTAGTGCAGGCTGATCACCTGTTGCAGCGACGACAATCGAACGACTTAATCCTTCTTTTCCAAGATCTCGTTCAATGAATTCTAAAACTTCTCTTCCACGTTCACCTATTAAAGCAATGACATTTAAATCTGCTTTCGTATTTCTTGCAATCATACCTAGTAGAGTACTTTTTCCAACTCCTGAACCAGCAAATATGCCTACCCTCTGGCCCATTCCCACCGTAAGCATACCATCAATAGCTTTAACTCCAACTTCCAGCTGGTCATTTATTGGTGGGCGACTTAATGGATTCGGTGGATCTTTTTCCGTTTGAACTGTTACTAACCCTCTAGGTAAAGAAGACCCATCAAACGGATTCCCCATCGAATCTAATACTTTCCCAATCAACTCTGGTCCCACTTTTACTTCAAGAGGAGAACCTGTACCTTCAACTAAACAGCCAATTGAAATTTCTCTAATGGATGTATAAGGCATAAGCATAACTAATTCATCATTAAAGCCTACTACCTCAGCCAATATGACCTGATGACCAAGCTTTTGTGATTGAACGTGAATCTTACAAACATCACCAATTGAACTTTCAGGGCCCTGTGATTCGATCATGAGGCCAACGACTCTAGTAACTTTCCCGAATTTTTTAAAGGTTGTTATATTCGATATTTGGTCTATTAATTGAGCAGCTCGCATACAATCATCCCTTTATCCAAGAATTTCACTTAATTTTAGTCGGAGTTCATTTAATTGTTCATCGATTGAAACAACAATTCTGCCATGATTCGTTTCAATATAACAATCTGTATCATTAAAGTCTTCATTCACAAAGATGAAAAATGGTACATCTGTTGGGAACATTTCTACTAGCTCATCACGATTTTTCGTTACAATTTCATGATATTTAGGTGCAACATAGAGTTTGATTTCTTTCATTTCTCTAGCTTCTTTTAACCCTCGTTTAACAATCGAAATAAAAAGTTCATCATTTCGATCTAAGGATGCGGCAATTATTCTTTCTGCTGCAGAAAGTGCAAGATCTAATATTACTTGTTCTTGATCTTCTACATACTTTCTGGCGTTTTCCTTAGAGTTTTCAATGGTTTCATTTGCTAATTTAAGGGATTCATACATATCAGCGTTTGCTTTTTGAATCCCCTCTTCATAGCCCTGTCCAAAACCTTCATCATACGCAGCTTTTTGTAAAACTATTTTCTCTTCTTCCCAAAGCTGTTTTAAGTAATTAAGTTCTTCTAGCTGGTGGGATCTTAATCGTTCAAATTCTTCACGTTGTTGTAATAGTTGATTTTGTTCTTCTATTAACTGTCTTTTCTTTTCTTGGAACAGTTGATCAATGGTTGGTTCTGTTTGTTCTTCAACAATGGCATCAAACTGTTCCGTAAAAATATCTCGAATTTGAATTTCAAATGGCTTCACTTCTTGTTGTGTTGAATAAACAGAGCGGATGATTCTAGACAATGACGTCATCTCCTCCACCACGAGCAATAATGATTTCGCCTGCATCTTCTAATCTTCTAATGACAGAAACAATTCTTGATTGTGCTTCTTCAACATCACGTAAACGAACTGGACCCATAATTTCCATTTCTTCTCTAAATGTATCTGCCATACGACTAGACATATTTCGGAAGATAATTTCTTTTACTTCATCACTACTTACTTTCATAGAAAGCAGTAAATCCTCATTTTCACAGTCACGAATTACACGTTGAATCGAACGATTATCAAGTGTAACAATATCTTCAAATACAAACATACGCTTCTTAATTTCTTCTGCTAATTCAGGATCTTGGATTTCAAGGGCATCAAGGATTGTTTTTTCTGTTTGTCGGTCAACACCATTTAATACTTCAACAACAGCGTCAATACCACCCGTTTCCGTATAATCCTGAGTTACCGTTGATGATAATTTTCTTTCTAATACAGATTCAATCTCACTGATGACTTCAGGTGAAGTTGAGTCCATAATCGCGATTCTCTTTGCAATATCTGCTTGAACCTCTTGAGGTAAAGAAGATAGGATTACCCCTGCTTGACCTGGATCTAAATAAGATAAAATTAATGCAATCGTTTGCGGATGCTCGTTTTGTATAAAGTTAAAAATTTGTGATGGATCAGCCTTTCTAGCAAAATCAAAAGGACGTACTTGTAAAGACGAAGTCAATCGATTGATAATGGCTTGGGCTTGTTCAGCTCCTAATGCTTTTTCCAATACAGTTTTTGCATATCCAATACCACCTTGCGAAATATAATCTTGCGCAAGTGCAATATTGTGAAATTCTTCTATTATATCTTCTTTAACAGTAGGTTCAACCTTCTTAACTCCTGATATCTCCAATGTTAAGCGTTCAATTTCTTCCTCATTCAAATGTTTATATACCGAAGCAGATACCTCAGGTCCAAGGGATATTAATAATAGAGCAGCTTTTTGTTTGCCAGTTAACTCTTTATCCTTTTTCGTCACGTTTATACCCCCCGTTTATTCCTCAGAAATCCAACTTCGTAATAGTTTTGCAAAGTCTTCTGGTTTTTCTTTCGCCATTTTTTCAAGTTGTTTACGGCGAACTGTACTTTCTGTCTCTATTTCTTTATTAATATCATCAACGAATAAATCTCGTTGTTCTTCGAATACTACTATTTCTTCAGCTTCAGCCTTACGTTTTCTTGATGTTAAAAGTGACACTACCAATAAGATAATCACTACGACTAAAATGCCACCAATTACCCATACCCACCAAGGAATAACAGGCTCTACGTCTTCTACTTGTGTTGCTTCATTTCCGTAAAATGGTTGGACTGATACTACGATTTTCTCTTGAATTTGATCTTCAGATAAATCTCCAGCTGCTTCTTTATCTATTGAAGTACGAACAATTGTCGATAATATTTGTTCAATATCTGCACGTACTTCAGTAGAAAGTGATGTTGTATCATCAGGCACAGGAGGTTCTACAGCTACCTGAATACCGATGTCACGAATTTTATAAGGACTTTCTTGAATTTCTTTCGTGATTCGATTTACATCGTGATTAATCGTTTCCTCAACACGCTCGTAATCACCATCACCATTAGCTGTTTCTTCATAAGTTAAATTATCTTCTTGTACTCCGGCTTGAGGAGTCCCCATTGCAGCACCAGCGTTAGTGCCTGTATAGGTTTCAGTAATTCGTTGAGCGCTTATTTCTATACCAGCCATATTTTCTTCATCAACTGGTTGTACTATTTTTTCTTGTCGATTTTCTTGTTTAAAGTCAATATCCGTCGTTACAGAAACAACCACTTTATCTTGTCCCATTAACGTACCTAGCATTTGCTGCACTTGGCGTTGAAGGTCACGTTCTACAGTTTTCTTAACTTCCATTTGACCTTGTACAGAGTCAACAGATCCTGAGCCAGTTGTAGCAGATTCTAAGTCGAAGTATTCCGAATATTGGTTAGTAATAACGATATTATCAGTACTTAAATTAGGAATACTTTTAGATACCAAATTATATAAAGTTGCGATTTGATCATTGCTAAATTGGTGTCCTGGCTCTGTATCGAGTGTAATGGCTGCACTTGCTTCTTGATTCGTATCATTGACAAAAACGCCCTTTTTCGGAAGTGAAATCATCACCTTTGCGTTTTTAATACCGTCAATGGTTTTAATTAAATTCTCTAATTCCGTTTGGGTTGCAGCAAGTCGGATTACCTCGAATTCATTGTCTGTCATACCAAACCCAGCATTCGTTGTGAAAAATGAATTATTGATTTCGCCTGATTCTGGGTAACCTTGGGCAGCTAATGATACTTTCAATGTATCAACTTCACCTTCAGGTACTAAAATATTTGTCCCACCAGGACCAATCTCATATGTAGTGCCTTGTGCAGTTAAGACTTCGGCAATTTCCCCCACTTCTTTCACAGAAAGCTCTGTAAAAAGTGGTACCATCGTTGTTCTAGTTAAGAAATATGTTAAAACACTAGCTATGAGTATTACACCTACTAGTGCTCCTATCATTGTACCCTTTTGTTTTTTTGTTCTACTCTTCCAGAATTGCGTGGAGTCTGTTTTCACTTTTTTAAGTCGTTCGTTCATTATGAGTCCTCCGGTTATATTGAATCACCAACAATTGATATTCGCTTTTAACCGTTAGATTGACATACGCATTATTTCCTGGTAAGCATCAATCACTTTATTACGAACTTCCATTGTTGCATTTAATGTAATACTTGCTTTTTGCGATGCAATCATCACTTCATGTAAATCAACATCTTGTCCATTAATTAACTTTTCCGTTAATGCGTCAGATTGAATCTGTTGATCATTTACAGATTTAATTGCGTCATTTAGAAAACTAGCAAACTTTTGCCCTGCCTCGTAAGGTGTAGCGGGATTTGACAACTTATTTGTATCGTTCGTCAGTTGCGTAGGAGTCATTAAGGAAATTGAATTAATTGCCATATAAAAAACACCATCTTTTCTAGGTTATTTTCCTATTTCTAAAGCCTTAGTCAGCATCGATTTATTTGCATTAAAAACTGTAATATTTGCCTCATAAGAACGCGTTGCAGAAATTAAGTCAACCATTTCTTTTAATAAGTCAACATTCGGCATTTCCACATATCCTTCTTCATTTGCGTCTGGGTGAGTTGGATCATACACTAATTTAAACGGTGTATCTTTGTCGTCATTAATTTTACTGACTTTCACACCATCACCAACCTCGTTTTTCCCTCTTGCTTTATTCAAAAAGTTAGAAAAACTGCCTTCATTAGCCGATAATGTAACTGTCTTTCTACGGTATGGCTCCCACTGTCCATCAACAAGTTTTGCACGTGTCGTATCAACATTGGCTATATTAGATGAGATAACATCCATTCTTAAACGCTGAGAAGTTAACGCAGATGATGTAATATTCATACTTTTAAAGATTGACATAATTATCGACCTCCTTTAATGACAGTGTTTAAAGTATTTAACTTTCCATTGATTCGATCTACCAGCGCATTATAATAGATTGTATTTTCAGCCAATTTTGCTTGTTCGGCATCCATATCGACACCATTTCCATCATTTCTATATCTAAAATTGTCGAAACTTGTTACGCTAGAGTTTGTTTGAGTAATCTCAAAATCATAATGTCTAACATCCGTTTTATTAGCTGAGATAATAGTAGATTGTTCGTTCTGTAATATTTGTTTAAAACTAACATCTTTCGCTTTATAATTTGGCGTGTCAACATTTGCTATATTTTGCGCTATCGTTTTGTTTTTTAAAGATGCATATTGCAATCCTTTTTCTAAACTATTAATAGTTCCTCCAAATAAGCTCAAACGTTTCACCCCTTTTAAAAAGTTTACTTTTCTATTACATTCTCATTTATTTTAATTAAGTTGTTGTTAAGTGTCTATCGCCTTTTGTCGATTTTTAATAGGTTTATAGGACTATTTTTTGCATCAAATTTCCCGAAGTTTTCACTTTTTTCTCTATGTCCACCCTAATTTCGACAGTGTAAAATTCAAAAGAATTAGATATGCGGTTGCTTTTTTCGGGACTAAAGACCTTCTAATTTCCATTGAAAGACCAATTACATAGGCCCATATTTGATTTTTTCAAAAAAATAAGGATTTCATCAAATTGATGAAATCCTAAGATATTACGATATTATTTCATTTTTATTTCTGCTAATGCTGTTAAGAATTTATCGTTCAACACTTTGATATAAGTTCCTTTCATACCAAGAGAACGAGACTCAATAACACCTGCTGATTCTAATTTACGTAGTGCATTTACAATTACAGATCGTGTAATTCCAACTCTGTCTGCAATTTTAGATGCTACAAGAAGACCTTCGTACCCATCAAGTTCTTCAAAAATATGCTCTATCGCTTCTAACTCACTATAAGACAATGAATTAATTGCCATTTGTACAACTGCTTTACTACGTGCTTCTTCTTCAATTTCTTCAGATTTTTCACGTAAAATTTCCATACCAACTACTGTAGCACCGTATTCTGCAAGGATTAAATCATCGTCTTCAAATTTTGTATCGATATGAGCAAGAATTAAAGTTCCAAGACGTTCACCACCACCATTAATAGGAACAATTGTTGTTAAACCATTTTGGAACAAATCTTTGTTCTCAACAGGGAACACTGTGTGTTCATTATGAATATCTAAATTTGGCGATGTTTCCGTAATTGCGAATAGGTTTGATGTGTACTCTTCAGGGAATTGACGATCTTCAAACATTCTTTTAATACGTTCGTTTTCAATTTTATGGTGAATAGAGATTCCAAGTAATTTCCCTTTACGACTTACAATAAACACGTTGCAATCAATAATATCTCCAAGTGTCTCTGCCATTTCTTTAAAGTTTACTGGCTTACCAGCAGATGCTTGTAACATTGAGTTAATTTTTCTTGTTTTAGCTAATAAATTCATTTTTATATATCCTCCTAAAGGCTTCGTATCCTTATTTTGAACATTGCTGTAAATTTTATCACTACCAATTGTATTATTAATAATTAGCACTGAGATTTTACATTATAATATAAATTGAGATAAATCCTTATTTTTAGAAATTTCACCTAATTTCTGATCGACATATGCAGGTGTAATTTCAATATGAGCTGGTGCAATTTCAGAGGCTTCGAAAGATAACTCTTCAAGTAAACGTTCTAAAATTGTGTGCAAACGTCTTGCCCCGATATTGTCAGTATCTTGATTCACTTGTGTTGCGATTTCAGCAATCCGTTCAATTGCATCTTCCGTGAAGTTGATCGTCACACCTTCCGTTTCAAGTAGTGCTTTATATTGTAAAATTAAAGATTGATCTGGTTCTTTTAAAATTCGAATAAAATCATCTTTTGTTAATTTTTCAAGTTCTACTCGAATTGGGAATCGACCTTGTAATTCCGGAATTAAATCACTTGGTTTTGACATATGGAAAGCACCAGCTGCAATGAATAGAATGAAGTCAGTTTTGACTGGTCCATACTTTGTCGTAACAGTAGACCCTTCAACGATTGGTAAAATATCTCGTTGAACACCTTCTCTCGAAACATCAGCGTTAGAAGATGAGCCTCTACTAGCAATTTTATCGATTTCATCGATAAAAATAATCCCCGACTGTTCAGCACGATCAATTGCTTCTTGAGCTAATTCATCCGAATCAATTAGTTTATTTGCTTCTTCAATGACTAAAACTCTTCTTGCATCTTTAACTTTCATTTTTCTTTTCTTTTTCTTTTTAGGCATAAGATTTGAAAGCATATCTTGCATGCCAGAAGAGCCCATATCCATTCCCATACCAGGCATCATGTCAAACATCGCAGTATTTTGCTCTGTTACTTCGATTGTTACTAAATTATCTTCTAACTTTCCAGCTTTTAAGTCAGCAGCGATTTGAGAACGTTTTGAACGAATTTCTGTTTCTTCTGTAGTGTCATCAGTTGAATGTTCGTTCTTTTGTCCCCCAAATAACATTTCAAATGGGTTTTGTGCAGCTTTTTCTTTTTTCTTTGATGGTACTAATAATTTCACAATCGCTTCATTTGCAAGAGCTTCTGCTTGCTCTTTAACATTATTCATCATTTCATCTTTCACTAATCTTCTTGAAGCTTCTACTAAGTCACGTACCATTGATTCGACATCTCTTCCAACATAACCAACTTCGGTAAACTTTGTAGCTTCCACTTTAATGAAAGGTGCATTTGTTAATTTTGCAATCCGTCTAGCGATTTCTGTTTTACCTACACCTGTAGGACCGATCATTAGTATATTTTTAGGAATGATTTCATTTTTCATATCATCGCTCAATAAAGCTCTTCGATAGCGATTACGCAATGCAATTGCAACAGCTCTTTTCGCTTGGGATTGACCAACAATATGACGATTTAAATGCTCTGTAATTTGTCTAGGCGTTAAGTGTTGTCCTGTCATTCTTCTAGCGCCTCCACGATTATATTATGGTTTGTATAAACACAGATATCAGCAGCAACTGTCAATGCAGCTTCTGCAATTTCTTTCGCAGTTAAATGCTCGCCAGCATGTCGTTTTAAAGCTCGACCAGCGGATAGTGCATAGTTTCCACCAGAACCGATTGCTAAAATTCCATCATCCGGTTCAATTACTTCACCAGTTCCTGATATAAGCAGTAATGTCGTTTTATCCATTACTAATAATAAAGCTTCCAATTGTCGTAACATTTTATCTCCGCGCCATTGTTTTGCCACTTCAACTGCTGCTCTTTGTAAATTACCGTTATATTCATTTAATTTCGCTTCAAACATTTCAAATAATGTAAAGGCATCTGCAACAGATCCAGCAAATCCAGCTAAGACTTTTCCTTGATATAGTCTTCTTACTTTTCTTGCCGTATGTTTCATTACAACCGCATTACCAAGAGTTACTTGTCCATCACCAGCCATCGCACACTGACCTTTATGGTGAATTGCAAATATGGTTGTTGCATGAAATTGTCCCATAATAATCCTCCTTTAGAGATTAGGCTCTTGGATGAGCATTCATATAAGTATTTCGAAGATGTTCTTTTGTAACATGGGTATAAATTTGTGTAGACGACAAATTCGCGTGTCCTAATAACTCTTGAACTGTTCTTAAATCAGCACCATTATTCAATAAATGTGTTGCAAAGGTATGTCTAAGCATATGCGGATATATTTTCGTTCTTAATGATGCTTGTTCGATCATTTCATTCAAAATAAAGCGAACACCACCAGCTGTTAAAGCATTGCCGCGCATATTGACAAATAAATGATTATGCTTCGTATTCTTCATCATTTTAGGACGAGCTTCATTAATATACTTTACTAACGCATCTTGGGCGTAATGACCAAATGGTACGATTCGTTCCTTTCGACCTTTCCCCATCACTCTTAAAATAGAATAATTTAAATCAATATCTCCTAATTCAATAGATACACATTCACTTACACGAATCCCTGAAGCATAAAGCAATTCAAGTAATGCAATATTGCGTATAGATTTTACATCATCACCAATATTCTCTTCAAATAATCTTGATATCTCTTCTTCATAAAAAAAGTTTGGTAATCTTTTCTCTTTTTTGGGATGGTAGAGTGAAGAAAAGGGTGCGTCATCCAATTGGTATTCCCGATTTAAATAGCGGAAAAAAGATCGAATGGAGGATATTTTTCTCGATATTGAAGTTCTAGCTTTTTTTTCATCATAGAGTTTTGTTACATACAATCTAGCATGTAGATACTCCACATCATTTAAATCTGATATTCCCTCTTGCTTACAAAAGGTTAGAAAGTCATTTAAATCATGTTGGTATTCTTTAACAGTATGTATCGAAAAGTTTCTTTCTAACTGTATATATCGAATAAATTGTTCCAAGCTTTCGTCAAAATTCATCGACAATTCAAAGCACCTCCAATTGAACAATCTATTAGGTGAAGCGATTTAAGTGAAGGCACGCATCTCATTAAGGGCAGTTCCTTTTTTAATGAACCAATGAAATTAAACAAGTAAATGAAGATATTTTCTTAAATATATCTTTATAAAATAATTCAATAATTTATTAATCGGAACAGATTAGGAAGCAAGGGTAAAAACTCCAAATATGACACTAAACTTATCTGACAAATTAATCAAGAGAAAAATACTAAAAAATTGTAAAGAAAACGTAAATGTTAACAATTCTGAAAAGATTTCTTAAATGTATACAATAATAAAGCCTCTAAAATTATAACAACTTTTAGAGGCAGAAATCAAATATATTGTTTGAGAATTCATAAAATTTCGAATCATTTGCGATAAATGTTCAATTTATCGTAACGCTATTTTTATACTTAACTTTCATGAAACTAATTCAGAATTAAATATTTAGTAGTTTATTGAACTGCATCCTCTTCATAGTCACATTTTGTACATTGAATTTGTACACCTTTTTTCAACTTCTTCTCAATTAATAATGAATTACATTTTGGACATGGACGGCTTATTGGCTTATCCCACGATACGAAATCGCATTCAGGATAATTGTTACAACCATAAAATGTGCGTTTTGTTTTACTTTTTCTTTCCACAATTTCGCCAGTTTCACAGTTTGGACATTTAACGCCAATTAGTTTTAATATAGCCTTTGTATTTCTACAATCTGGGAAGTTTGAACATGCCATAAACTTACCGAAACGACCTAATTTATAAACCATTGGGGCACCACAATTTTCGCAGTCTTCTCCAGCCGGTTCATCTTTAATTTCAATTTTTTCCATCGTTTCTTCTGCGTGTTTCAAATATTTCTCAAAATCACGATAAAACTCATCGATAATTTTTACCCAATTTGATTGACCATCTTCAATTTTGTCCAAATCTTCTTCCATTTTTGCTGTGAATTCAATATTCACAATCTCAGGGAAGAATTCCACCATTAAATGATGAACAATTTCACCAAGTTCAGTTGGAACAAATCGTTTTGAATCTAATTGCACATATCCTCTTTTTTGAATGACATCTAGCGTCGGTGCATAAGTAGAAGGACGACCAATTCCTAGTTCTTCTAACTCTTTAACTAAACGTGCTTCTGTATAACGAGGTGGTGGCTGAGTGAAATGTTGGTTCGGCGTAATTTCAAGAGATTTAACTTTATCTCCAACTTCCATTTCAGGCAATAGCTTTGTTGTTTCTTCGGTTTGATCATCTGTTCCTTCGATATAAAGTTTCATGAACCCAGCGAATTTTACTTGTGATCCATTTGCACGGAATAAAACTCCTGAATTTACAAGATCCACTGAAACTGTATCTAAAACAGCAGGAGCCATTTGACTAGCTACAAAACGGTCCCAAATTAAACGATAAAGTCTTAATTGATCACGGCTTAACACTTCTTTTAAAGATTCCGGTGTTCTAGATACACTAGTAGGGCGAATCGCTTCATGCGCATCTTGAGCATTTGTTGCTTTTTTCGCTTTTTTTGCTTCACCTATAACATAATCAGCACCATATTTTTCATTGATATACTCGTATGCTTCAGTCTTTGCAGTGTCAGAGATTCTTGTAGAGTCAGTACGCATGTACGTAATTAACCCGACAGTCCCCTCTTTTTTACCGATATCAATACCTTCATAAAGTTGTTGTGCAAGCATCATTGTTTTCTTTGCTCTGAAATTTAATTTTCGAGCAGCTTCTTGTTGTAATGAAGAAGTTGTAAATGCAGGTGATGCATTTCTTTTTCGTTCCTTTTTCACTACATTCGTAACAACGAACTCGTCACCTTTTAATTGTTTTAATATACTGTTTACTTGTTCTTCATTCGTCAATTTTACTTTTTCATTTTCAGTGCCGTAGAAAACGGATTCAAATTGTTTTTGACCTTTTTCAAAAGTCGATTCAATTGACCAATATTCCTCTGGAACAAAGCTTTTGATTTCATTTTCTCTATCAATGATTAAGCGCATCGTTACAGATTGTACCCTACCTGCAGATAACCCTTTTTTCACCTTTTTCCATAAAAGTGGGCTTATGTTATATCCAACCAGGCGATCTAAAATACGACGTGCTTGTTGTGCATCTACTAAATCCATATTAATTGCTCTTGGATGTTTAAAAGATTCTAATATTGCATCTTTTGTAATTTCATTAAATACTACACGACAATCTGAATTTGTATCGATATTTAAAGCTTGTGCAAGATGCCAAGCAATCGCTTCACCCTCACGGTCAGGGTCGGCTGCAAGATAAACTTTCTTTGCTTTCTTAGCAGCAGTTTTTAAATCCTGAAGTACTGGACCCTTCCCACGGATGGTAATGTACTTTGGCGTATAATTATTTTCAACATCTATACCCGTCGTGCTACGTGGCAAATCACGAACGTGTCCAATAGATGCTTTCACTTTATATTTTTTACCTAAATATCTTTCAATTGTCTTTGCTTTTGCTGGTGACTCTACTATCACTAAATAATCTGCCATCTACTATACATCCCCCTGTAGAGGTTATTGTTTCAAAATGATTTACAATTTATTTTTTTGAAAAAGAATTCCTGTTGCAAAATGTATAACAGTTTGAAAGATATTGCAACTTTTTTTCAATATTTACCCAAAAACATTTTTCTTTCCTCTAAGATTTGATACCCATTCCATATAGGAATAGCACCATCTTTAAGTAATTGATTTGTTCCTTTTGATTGTTCCGAATGAATTGGACCTGGAACAACAAAAATATCTTTTCCATGCTCTAGTGCATGATCAGTTGTTATCAATGTACCACTTGAAAGAGCAGCCTCCGTAACAACAATTGCATCACTTATACCGCTAATAATACGATTTCTCATTGGAAATTGCCATTTTCGTGGCCCAACATATGGTGGATATTCTGTAATTAATAAATGATGCTTAGCCATTTCCAATGCTAAAGAACGATTTTCTTTAGGATAAATATGAAAAAAACCATTACCTAAGACACCAATCGTTTTCCCGCCATATTGTATCGCTGCTCTATGTGCTAGACTGTCTGCACCTTTTGCAAGTCCACTTACAATTACATATTCTTGCTCCACTAATGGGGGAACAATAAACTCAAGAGCCATTGCGGAATAATTTGTAGCATTTCTCGAGCCAATAATGGCAATTTTATTTGGCTTTGTTAAAAGCGAGATATCCCCTTTACCATACAAAAGAGTTGGAGGGTCAATTAATTCAAATAACTCTTTTGGATACCATTTATTATCAAAAGGTATAGGAGTTATACATTCTGCATAATAGGCTTCTAGTAAATTTATCCTTAACATTTTTATATAATTATGCAAAATATTTTCTGATTTATTCATTGAAATTTGTAAAATATTAGCTAATTTTGTTGGGGAAGTTGTCGACAGGTTGTGTAATGAATCAATCGAGTGAATTAGTTTTTTGAAAGCTTTGAAAGTAAGAGGATAAACATAATGCAAGGCAAGTAATTGATGAAGGGGTTGTTCAGTCAATATACATATCACCTCTTATTTTAAATAGTAGAAATTCATATTAAAATTGTGACCGCATTGAATGAATAATGATATTAGCATAGCATAATTACAATAATGGGCTGCCGGAAAGTTTCCTTTCACGACAGCCTATTGGTCTAGAATTGTTCAAATCTTTGTATTAGTAACGTAGTTTCCTTGTTACTTACATGTGGCATAGGCAACTAAAAATGCTGTTCAGAAACCAATTCCATCATACTTTTTTAGTGAGTTTTACATTTGTCGTAAAGACCTTTTTCTTTTATTACTTTAATTAACGTTTCACCAATAACTGATGGAGTTGGTGCTACTTCAATTCCCGCTTCATTCATTGCTTTAATTTTCTCACTTGCTGTACCTTTACCACCAGAAATAATTGCACCAGCATGTCCCATACGTTTACCTGGTGGTGCAGTTTGTCCACCGATGAAGCCTACAACAGGTTTTGTCATGTTTGCTTTAACCCAAGCAGCAGCTTCTTCTTCAGCCGTACCACCGATTTCCCCAATCATAACAACTGCATAGGTTTCTGGATCATTATTAAACTCAGATAATACGTCGATAAAGTTCGTACCATTTACAGGGTCTCCACCAATACCTACTGCTGTAGTTTGACCAATTCCTGCTTGTGATAATTGATGTACCGCTTCATACGTTAGTGTTCCAGAACGAGAAACAACTCCAACATGTCCTTTTGTATGAATGTATCCAGGCATAATACCAATCTTACATTCATCTGCTGTAATAACACCTGGACAGTTAGGACCCACTAAACGAGTTTTCTTACCTTCCATATAGCGTTTTACTTTTACCATATCAAGTACTGGAATATGCTCAGTAATACAAATCGTTAAATCTAATTCGGCATCAACTGCTTCAATTATTGCATCTGCTGCAAATGGTGCAGGTACATAGATAACTGAAACATTTGCACCTGTAGCATCTACAGCATCTTGTACTGTATTAAAAACAGGTACACCTTCTACAGTTTGTCCACCTTTACCTGGTGTAACTCCTGCTACAATTTTCGTTCCATATTCTAACATTTGCTTTGTATGGAAAAGGGCTGTTTCCCCTGTAATCCCCTGAACTATTACCTTTGTATCTGCATTAATATATACACCCATGATTCTCTCTCCCTGCCTTCCATTAACCTACTAATTCGACGATTTTTTGGGCTCCATCTGCCATGGAATCCGCTGCAACGATATTTAAACCTGAAGCATTTAGTAATTCTTTACCAAGATTTACATTTGTACCTTCTAAACGAACTACTAATGGTACATTTAGTCCGATTTGTTTTGCTGCGGCAATTACACCTTCAGCAATGATGTCACATTTCATAATTCCACCAAAAATGTTAACGAATATTCCTTTTACATTTTTATCGGATAAAATAATTTTAAACGCTTCTGTTACTTTTTCTGTCGTTGCACCGCCACCCACGTCAAGGAAGTTCGCAGGTTGACCACCATAGTAACTAATTGTGTCCATAGTTGCCATAGCTAGTCCAGCACCGTTTACCATACATCCGATATTTCCATCTAAAGAAATATAGCTTAAATCATATTTTGATGCTTCAATTTCTTTTGGGTCTTCTTCATCATAATCTCTTAATTCAACGATATCTTTATGTCTATATAGTGCATTAGCATCAAAGTTGAATTTTGCATCAAGTGCCACTACTTCATCATTGCCTGTCACTACTAAAGGATTAATTTCAACAATTGATGCATCTTTATCTATGAATGCATCATATAAACCTACCATTAGTTTAGCTGCTTTATTGACTAATTTTGATGGTATATTCATATTAAATGCCATACGACGAGCTTGGAATGGAACTAATCCTGTTACAGGATCAATTACTTCTTTGAAGATTTTTTCAGGAGTTTTTTCCGCAACTTCCTCGATATCCATACCGCCCTCTTCAGAGCCCATTAGTACGACTCTAGAAGTTGCTCTATCTAGAACTAAACTTAAGTAATATTCTTTCTTAATATCTGATCCTTCTTCGATATAAAGACGTTTAACTTCTTTACCTTCTGGACCAGTTTGATGTGTAACTAAAATTTTTCCTAATAACTCTTTTGCGTAAGTTCTTACTTCATCAAGATTCTTTGCAATTTTTACTCCGCCAGCTTTACCCCTACCGCCAGCATGAATTTGTGCTTTTACCACTGTCACACTTGAACCAAGTTCTTTTGCTACTTTAACTGCTTCTTCCGGAGAAAAAGCGACACTCCCTTTAGGAACGTTAACTCCATATTTTCTAAGGATTTCCTTACCTTGATACTCATGGATATTCATCCTACATCCTCCAATCGGCCTTCTGGAAATTATTTTAGTACAATGATAATTTTATACAAACAAAATGGTTATGTCTACATTTGTATTAAGCGACAAATTTCATCTCGTTTTTACATCATTCTTCTATCTAATGTACAGAAAGCTCTACTAAATTTCAATAGTCTTTTCTTAATTTCGTAGTACCTAATTGCTCATCCAATCTGTAAATAAAGGCAAAAACTTCCGCGACTGCTTGATATAAATCTTCTGGAATTGATTGGTTCAAATCCAGTTGTCCCAATAGCTCAATGAGGTTTGGATCTTCATAAATGGGTACATTGTAGAGATTAGCATTCTCTAAAATATTCTCTGCAACCTTCCCCTTACCTTTAGCAATTACCTTAGGACTGCTATTTTCATTGGGGTCATAGGATAATGCAATCGCTTCTTTACGGTTGTATAATTTTTCGCTCATATCCGAATATCAACTCCATTTGATGTTTGGGCATTTTCAGATTTGAACATTTTTTTGCGAGGTTCACTATTTTCAAATGTTCTAAAGAAAATTCCTGATAAGTAATAACCTTTCTCTTCTAATCGATTTTTTAATATTTTTTGAAGTGGCTCTGCAAATGATGCAAGATGTTCAATCTCATTAAATAGATTGATTGTGACAATTCGATTTTGCACTTGCATATCGATCACTGTTTCTTTCATAGATTCCATATCCAAATAAAATAAAATGCGAGCATAATTGGAATCTATTTTCCCATCCTCTTTCATTCTTCCATTCCACTGTAATGTTGCATCCATTGATTTTCCAAAAAGTTGGAGGGGTACTTGCATAACAATTTGATGCTGATGACCGTTTTCACCAGATAAGAGCTGCATTCCATTCATTCGTGCCAATAAAACGTCCGCTGATTCTTTTAATGCTGTAGAAACACCTTCATTATTTACAATGGCTAAAAGTTGAGGTTTTAATTGTTCAGAGATGTTATCTATCTCTTGTATATTTTTGTATAAAGAAGATTCGTAATTTATTCCTAAACTTTTTAAAACGTTCTTCATTGCTTGTTGAATTGCATTCCCATTAAGTGCATCTTTCAATTGTTGCTCCACTTGCAGATTTAATTGTTGAATTGGAGGTTGATTTGATTCGTTTGCAACCCTTGCAATATTCGACAATTGTATTGACTCATTAATGACTGGACCATCATTTAATAGAGACAGTAATTGGCCATGTACACTTGTACCACTTGTATTTTGAGTAAATGGTTGGTTTTTTTCACTGCTTGCATAGGCTTTTAGTAACATTTCATTCAATTGTTTTGAAACTTGTTCAATTATTTGAGCCTGTTTTGGCATTTGTTCCAATTTGTTTAAGATCGTTAGTAGGTCACCTTTTTGCGACTGACTTAAATTAGGTTCATTTTGTATCCAAGATTTTACTTCGTTTAAGATGTTTGAAGCATTGCTTTCATTTATCGTATGTAACTTTTGAATCACACTACTAGCATTCTGAAGTGGTTGATTTAGATTTGGTTTCGTTAAATTTGCGGGACTTTGCATCCAGTTCGTTAACGTTGCTTGTTTAGAAAGGATTGATGCCTCTTTCAATAGATTGATAGCATGTAATTTAGTTGAAATGGGTTGTGCTTCGTCCAATAATGTTTGAACAGCCCTAGATAAAATCATTCCGCCTTTCTCATGATCAAGTGGTTTTGCAATTTTACCTAAGTTTTCTATCATCGCTTTTTTTAAATTGTCAGGTATTGAAGAATCTTTCACTAAACTTTGAGTAAATTCGTTCATAACCTCAGCAAATCCATTTGTTTTTGATCCATGTAATAACGCCTGAAACACTTCTTTCGTAAATGGCAGTTTCATTTCGATCATCTTTTGAAGCGTTTTTATTGCATCTTGTTTCGATTCGTTTTCATTAGATAGTAACAGAGCTTGCGCTTGTAATAACTGTTCTTTCGAAATGGGCACTTGTTCTTTTAACAAGTGAGAAACAAGCTGCATCATTTCATTCGTTTTCGGTAGATTCATAGAATCTAATAATTGATGTATTTGTTGTTTCATAGAGGTAGAGGCATCCATAGCGCCTGAAACGACTTTTAACTCCGTTTGTGGAGAAATACTCTTCACTTGGAAAAAGTGTGAATCTCCTGCCTTTAAAGGCGTTTCTAGCTTTGCTAAAAGTTTATGACCTCCAACTTGAATTTCTGCTACTTGGTCAGGATAGAGCTTTTTAATCGTTCCATGGAGAACCTGCCCTTGTTTCAAGGTTAAAGGTTGATTTTGAACGTTATTTGTTTGTTGCAATTGAATTGGATTAAACGAAGCGAAACTCATCATCTCACCCTTTACTTTAGAATCATAGATTTTATTGGCTCGAAGCTTTTACGATGATGGCTTGTTGGACCAAACTTCTCTAGCGCTTCTATGTGTTGTTTTGTTCCATACCCTGCATGTTGGTCAAAACCA
>DATMFE010000499.1:0-11158 GCA_035556295.1 Ureibacillus sp. | reverse complement strand
GCATTTAGTTGACCATCTGCTTTTTTTAGCCGTATTTTTACCTTATCATCATATAGCATGAACGTTCACCCCTCCACAAGCTTTAATTACATCATAGTACCCTATGGGGTATATGTCAACTTTATTTATTCTCTTAAAACCTATTTTAAAAATGTAATGGGTTCTGTTAATGAAGTAAGGATGTATAAATATAGTGGTCATCATTAGATTCATGATGACCACTTTACTCCCCAAATTTATTCACATTGGACTTCATAAGGCTTTAATCTTAATCCCTAAGCAAAACAGGATTATTGCTTGTTGAACAAATAATAAATTCTTTTTAAATTCATATCCAACAAAGTATTCTGAAGTTATTACATTACTACTTACTTCTTCATTTCTAAAAAATGGTGGACACGGGTTTAATATTGCCTCTCGATTTGTTAATTTCATTCTTTCTAAAGTGACTTGATACTTGTTTATGTAACTTTCTGTTTTTAAATCCCTTGGCAAAGAGTCCGTTAAAACTACATCGCTTGTAGATAAAATAGGTTCTAGTTCCGTATGAAATTGATAATTTTTTGTATCAGGTCCTAACTCATACCCTTTTAAGCAAACTTGATTAAATTTTAGATTCAATAACTCTGCAATGCTTTTCCAAGAGCTTGAAATATTACTTTTCGAACCAACGAATGTGTAAACTAATTCTCTATAATTGCTATATCTTTCACTTATCGAATATAGGTCAGATAAAATCTCGCATGGGTGATTTTCCGAAGTCATTGCATTGATAATCGGGATTGGTGCATACTTTGCTAACTCTTGTACTTTCGTATAATCTGCATGTCTTACAATTACTCCATCAGCCCAATTTGAGATATATTGAATAACATCCTCCAACTCTTCTCTTTTATCTAAACTTTCTGGAGAAAATAATATTGTTTCTCCACCTAAGTCTTTTATCCCCTTTTCAAAAGTTATTCTTGTTCTTACACTAGTCTCTGGGAAAAACAATACGAAAGTTTTCCCCTTTAATATATTGGGATTACCTTGACCTTTTAACTTTCGGGATAAATCGAAAATTTCAAACACTTGTTGTTCAGACAATTCATCTATACTCAATAAATTCATAGGAACCTCCCGTTTAAATTTCTAGTTCATGACTTCGAGTAAAGGACATTAATCCTTCTTGTATTAATGCCCACCGTAATGAAATAAGGAAATTTATATAATCTTACCAGTGTACTTGAAGTTTATTTCCATTTGGATCGTAAAAATGGAAAAAGGCATGACCATTATCTTCTTGTATTTCTTCCACCTTTACTTGATTGTTCATTAGATGCTGATGGAATTCAGTTAATCTTGGGCTTGTAAAGCCGATACTGAAAGCTGATTCATTATTAACAGTAAAATGTGCAAATGTGTCATCAACAGTTGGAACTAAGATTAGTAAAAAAGGACCCTCATTTACTTTTAGAATCGCAAATGGATCATCAGTAATGCTTAATAACTCAAACCCCAATACATCTCTATACCAGTGTGCAGACTGTTCTAAATCTCTTACAGGAATTCGAATATAATGTACTTGTTCAATGAATGATTTACTCATAGTTACCTCGCCTTTCTGGTGCATCAAGTTATTCCCTTTTAAACACCTAACCTTTTCCCTAATTATCTAATCTTCAATAAAAAATAGTATTAATCCTTCTTGGATCAAATGTCTGATTTTAGAAGCTGGTCAACCTTTTTCATTTCAACTACAAAAAATAGTAGTATAAACCCTGTCTAGGCTTGTACTACTAATGTAAATATGTTTAGTTTCTTGATATTGTAAGATTTAACCACCCAAATACGATGGTAAGGATTGGGCATAGTAAGCAAAAGAACGCAAAAGGCAAATAGTCGATTACGGAAACGTCAAGCATCAAGGCAATAAATAAACCACATACACTCCAAGGGACAAGCGGATTAACAACTGTCCCCGCATCTTCCATTACCCTACTTAAATTTTTCGGATGCAGGCCTAGTTCTGTATATTGTTGCTTATAAGCTTCCCCTGATAATAAAATCGATAAATACTGTTCTCCAACTACAATATTAATACCAATTGCAGTAAGAGCGGTCCCTGTTATCAATGCACCAACTGATTTTAGTAAACTTTCAATTTTGCTTAGCAAAGTTTGTATAATACCTAAAGCAAACAATAACCCACCCATGCTGAGGCTAAGCACCACAAGCATAATTGTAAAGTACATACTACTAATACCACCACGAGTTAAGAGTGAATCAATTACTTCAACCCCTGTTTCAGAAACATAACCACTATATAAAATTGCACTGTAATCACTAATTGATAAAGAGGTATGAAATATTGATAAGAAAAGTGCTATAAGGGAACTAATGATAAGTGTTAAAAATGCCGGCACTTTTTTGATTGTGCAAACAATCAAGACTAAGAGTGGCACGATCGCATACCAATGCACAAGATTTGTATCTTGTAAACTAGTCTGATAGAAAGCAATGTTCGTATTATTGACACCTTCAACTGAAGGGGATAAAACAGCATATAGGACAACGCTAATTAAAAACGCAGGAATTGTTGTCCAACTCATATTTTTAATATGTTCAAATAAATCAATATTGACGATACTCGCAGCTAAATTTGTTGTATCTGACAATGGAGACATTTTATCGCCAAAAAACGCACCGGATACAATCGCGCCAGCCGTCAATGCAATGGATGCATCAATAACTCCAGCAATACTTACAAAAGCAACCCCAATTGTAGCTACAGTCGTCAATGAACTACCAATGGCTGTGCCGATAATTGCCGTAATGATAAATACAACTGCATAAAAGAAACTAGCTGATACAAGAGAAAAACCCATATACAAAAGCGTTGGTATTGTACCACTAACAATCCAGCTACTAATCAGTATTCCTATTAAAAAGAAGATATAAATAGCTCCTATTCCTGTACTGGCTGCAGATCTCATACTTTCTTCCAACACTTTAAATGGTACACGTTTTAGCAAGCCGTAAAAAATCAGAAGAATAATAGATAAAAGAATAGGGATATGTGGTACACTACCAAGCTTACCTATTGCAATAGAAATGATTGAAATCACTATGATTACCATGAATAATGCTTCGAGAACTGACGGTTTTGATTTTACTTCAATAGAAAACATATGCTTACTCCTAGATGTAATAATTTCGCGCTTCAACGCTTCAACGCGACAAAGTTGTTTTTTCATTCTAGCACGTATTTTCTAGATGTCAATACACAGAGATGTTATCTTATTTGAGAAAACGTCTTTATATAAAGGTTGGAACTGCTATGGGTTCTCACCTTCATTGCAACGCCCCCGTAAGTGAAACTTGCCTACCCCAGTACAACAAAAAGACATTAATCCTTTAGGATCAACGTCTCCGTTAGTGAGAAGTATTTAAACAAACTTTACATAATCTCCTTCTTCGATTTGATTCTTATCAAACCATCCTAAGTTCACTTCAAGTGCATATTGATAAAAAAGTTTAGGATCGTAGTTTGGACATATATTCCCTATACAAGGCTCCATATCAAGGATTTTTAGAATTTTTCCATCTGAATCAATAAAGGCAATCGATAAAGGAATGAATGTATTTTTCATCCAAAAGCCACCATACGTTTTTTTTGAAAACACAAATAACATTCCCTCATTTTCGGGTAATTGCTCAACAAACATTAAGCCCTTTTCTCTTTTTCTCTGAGTATCTGCAACTTGAACGGTTAATGTAGTTTTCCTGTTTCCACTGAGGATTTTTATCCTTTTGGTTTTTACTCTATTATTCATGTTCACTCACCTTTACTTATCATATAAGCAGGAAAGAAATTTCGAAATAAAAGGAAAACAATAAGAAAAAAACTAGGCAGTCTCTTTTTCACTTTTAATCATTATTCTATGGTTTTAAAACAAATACTGTGCTTTCAATAATCACAGAAACAATATATAAAAAGATTGGTTCAACTAAACTCCGTTTGTTCAATAAAAAAAAGGCGATTTTCTTATAGAATAATCGCCCCAAGCAAATTTTCAAGTGTACCTTGAATGAACCCTAAGTTTGGTAATTTTGTTAGTGTGCCAACTCTATGAGTTAGGATCATAATTTTTTAAATTCTCTATTGGAACGTTTTTTCCATTAAGGTCATAATATTCGAATTGTCCCTTTGCATCCTCCCGGTGTGCAAAGTAATAATAGACAATATTAGGTTCATTTTTAAAAATAACTTCTACATGATAAGTGGGTATCCCAATAAAACTCCATTCACTTTTTAAACCTTTTATATCATTTTCTTCATAGCCCTTTTCTTCGGTCAAATACTGCCAAACTCTATCAGATGCTTGAAGCTTTTTAAATTGAACATACGAAAATGGAGCTAAAATAATAATCGATACTATCAATATGAAGAAAATTGTTATTTTTTTTATTGCAATCATTCCTCTTTTTAAATGTTTAATTTGCTTCTTTAAGATAACTGCCACAGCTCAATAAGTTCAACATAAAGAATAATTAATCCTTCTAACAATAACTCCCCTATTAATTGAATAGTTAAAATATAATTTAATTTATTCATATACTTCTTTTATTAATTAGTTGATGCGACACTCAATATTTCAATCCTTTTGGTACACTCCCTATCACTAAATTAAACTAATTTATACAATTAATTGACCCGATAGTTTAATAACTTAAACACAAAAAGGACAATTCATCCTTCTTGGATCAACGTTAGTTTAAGTGAAGGTCTTCCTATTACGATTTTTTAGTAACGAAACCAAATAAATAGTGAGGAAACCAAATAAACCAAGTAATATTTGGATTAGGCTTAATACAAAAAGTGCTGATGTTGGTAAGTACCATTCTCCCAACAAAATAGTTGGTATAACAGTGCAAAGGAAAAATAAAACTCCCATAGTGAAGGTTATTGTAAATATATTATTATCTTTCTTTATAAAACCGTAAGTTGAAGCAATGCCATTTCCAATCCCAAAAACAATTACTCCAAATAAAGCTAAACTTGCCCAATTATTAAATGGCAATACGCCTATCCACTCTTGCGGAAATGTATCGAAAACTCCTCTTTCTAAAAACATTGACACTCCCAAATAAAAAGCACCTAAAGACATCAATAAATTATAAGAATTTAAAATACTTTTTAGTAGCATTACACCTAACACCTTTCTTATAATTTTTTTATCAGAACTTTTTATTAATTTGGCAATATTAAGCAAAAATAGTTCTAAATGATAGTTTGGGAATACTTTAAAATGTTTGTTGCATTAACTCGCCCCTTTAGTAAAATAAGTTCAAGAAAAAGAGCATTGAATCCTTCTTGGATCAATGCCCCTTTAATTCAGTAATTATAATGGTACTTTATCTGTTATTTTTCCTTCGTTATTTGTCCAAATACGATATTTCATTCCCCACATTTCAATAACTAATGCGTATTCAGAAAACCACTCCCCCCATTTTCCAATACTATTTATGTTCTCTACGTTAGTAATTTCAGGGTAATTTTCAATCACTTTTTCCTTCACATAATTAAGCTTACTATTTATAAATAAATTAATTGAAAAATGTGCTACTAAAATTAATATAACAATACTACCTATTATTGCTATTACCTTTTTCAATTACTTCTCCCTTAATTAACAATCCTTTTGGATCAATGCCCCGTTAGCTAAGGAAATACCTAACCCTCAGATAACTTTTATTATATTAATCAATCTATAACAGCAGGAATCAATGCTTCCCAATCTTGGTCGTTAAGTAAACCAATAAACTTGTAAACAGGCTGATAATAACCTTTGGAGTCGAAAGTATAGTCAAGTTCATAGTCATTGATAATTAATTTGTCTCCATCGTTGAGATTATTATACATATAGAAATTCCCATTTAGAATTTCTTCATAAGCTTGTGAAGGACTAATAATATTCACTTCTCTTACAAATATATTCTCCTTCATATCATAAAAGACATCCATTGGTCTGTGATTATTTTCAGATGGTATAAGCATAATAAAACCTTCAAAAAAATCTTTGTCTTCAAAAGCAATTTTTTTAATAGACTGTTTCATATCCCAACGAAGTGTATTATTATCTTGTGTACTAAAAATCGCCTCTTTAGGTAATAACCAATTTGATAGCAACCACTTTTCATAAAATTCTCTAAGACTATTTAACTCCTCCTGAGCCATAGAGACAGTTTCATAACTTTCGGGATACATTCCCCATGTCCCATCTTTTAAATTGTAATTATATATTAATTCATTGCCACTATCGTCTAATAAGTACCATATCCGATTGTAACCATCTTTACGGATACTGCCTTTTTGCGATAGATTAAAAGAGCTTTGCAATAAAGCTGCATGATCATTTCCATATTTAATATTATGAATTTGGTCGCTATAATATAGAGAAACTGTGTCATCGTCCGTCTTCAATTCTGTGTTTAGTACTACTTCAACCTGATTCATATCTTGTGAAAATACTGGGCGAATGGAAAGGTTCCCAAGCTCTTTTGCACTATATACAATCAATGCCCCCGTGAAAAGCAGTGTAAAAACGATGGGTATACAAAAAGCTTTAAATAACGATTGTACCTTTATTTTTCGAAGTACTAACACATCTTGAATTGCACTCATCAAAAAATATCCCGCAACACTTCCAAGTGTGTTGTGTAATATATCATTTAATTCAAATATTCCTCTACGGGAGAACATCTGAAAAAATTCTATACTCAGTGTAACAGTTAGCGATATAAGTAAAATAGGAACAATTCGACGAGTCTTTTTTCCGAGAAGCGGTAACAGAAAGCCGAGTGGTGCAAACATTAACATATTAAAAACTATCAGTTGCAATTCACTAAGAGACCATTGATTCCAAGCATTTATATAGTCGCTAAACAGTCGAAAATTAACCCATCCTTCAAAATTTGCTCCCCTGCTAAATGTTGTCAAAACCAGAACAACAGAAAACCAACCGAATAGTAAAAATAAAGCACTAAATTGACTAAATGATGCTTTTTTTCTCCCACCTCGTTTTCGATATAGGGTATAAGATAAATACGTTATTCCAATTATTACAACTGCGACAATTGATGCTATTGGCAAAATCGGTAGTAATTTATCAATAATACTTTTAATATCCAATTGACAATGTCACTCCTTATTTTAAATTAGGTTTAACACTGAATTCCGATTAGTTTAAGCAGAATTCCTCTGTTGGTATTATGTAATCAGTGCTACACTACACCTTTATGTCTCATCAATATGTAAAAACAAATTCACTGGATAACTAAAATTATAGAGGGCAATTCTTAATATTAATTACACTAATTTCTTAAGTTTTTCTTAACAAATAAACGAAACTAAATTTAATTATGCGAAAACATAAGATGTGCTGGTAGGTTTACGAAGAATAGTTCAATATTTCACTTAAAAATTTATTGAACTACCATGCCATTTTATATATTCGTATTCCATTAAATTGCCCGATAGTTTAATCACAATAAAAAATGGCATTAATCCTTCTTGGATCAACGCCTTCGTTAATAGAATAAGATTCTATATCATTTTATATTTTGGATTGTTAATTATTTCTTTTACAACATAAGTAATATCATCAAAGGTATTCTTGCTTGTATCAAAAATATGATTTTCATCTATTCCCGACTCAATAAACTCATCAACTAAAATTAAACATCGTTCTCCCATTCTATGGGTTGGTATTCTCGTATTATCTCTATTAATTAAAGTTTCATTATCAGTCCATAAGACTACATAATTAACATCTACATTTAAATATTTTAGATTATCACTAAACCATTCTGCTTCTTGAGGAAAGGTTACATAATCGACAACTACATCATTTCCATACCTTAAAAAATTCTTTGTAAGACTTAATATATTATCCCAAATCAAAGAGACTTCTTCTTGGCTTTCCCATGGCATTTTTCTCCCGTTAACGTGCATATGGCTGATGTGGTCACCTGAGATATAGGCACTATTCTTTAGTGTTTTGACCAGTTCTTTGGACGTTGTTGATTTACCCACCCCAGCTGGTCCCGACACTATATAGACTTTATTTACTTCTTTTTTATTCATTAAAAAAACTCCTTCTCACTTACATCAACAAAAAAGCATTGATTCCTTCTTGGATCAATGCCTCCGTTAGTGAAAAATGATTATAATTTCACTGTCCAAATTTTATAGATGATTTGACCATTTATTTCTGTTTTTCCAGTGGAGACACCGATTTGCAAATTGTTATAAACAGCCCATTGAGGAAAAAGGGAAGCTAAATATTTAATTACCTTTTCATCAGGTGTTGTATATCCTACACTATTTTTATTACTTAAATAGGCAACAAAATCTGGATATAATGACTCTGCCCATTCTCTAACTTCAAACTCCGAATTAAAAATACGGTTATCCTCTTTATGGCTTCCATTTATCCATTTAACATTCTCCATCGAATCCACCTCATTTCCAAGTTTCAACTATTATGCTTGCCCCTTTAGTTCAATAACTTCAACAAAAAAGGCATTAATCCTTCTTGGATCAACGCCTTCGTTACTTTAAGTGCAATGCTTCACAATCTTTAATATATAAAAACGAAATACACACAACTTTAAAACCATAATTCTGTAAATTAGAATTTAGATTCCAAAATGAATTATAAATTTTTCGTTCTCTTTTGCTTGAATAACCAGTTCGATTAAAGAGTTATATTCTTGTTTATTTTGAGAAGACAAAATACTTATAAGTGCTTCCATTGATTTAGGTGGTATAAGGGTTATACCACAATAGGCAAGTCCTTTTTCTTCTACTCGGAGGTTATGCCAATAGCAATCTATTCCTTGCAAATCCATCATGATTGGTTCTATGAAATCGTCATCAACCATAATGCAATTATATTTTTGTGGTTCATATGTATCGTAACTTTCATTAGACAAGGGTTCATTTTGCATTATGCCAAACTCATGCTTTGCCAACCTCGCTACACCTCCATTTTGGAAATTATAAATAAATTCATTTTACTGTATGAATTCTACAAACCTGCCCCTTTAGTTCAATAACTATTTCCCTTGTTTTTCTTCATTCTTTTTAATAGTTATTAGTTTCGACATAACAAAGTGAACGACTGCAATAGTGATTAGCAAATCTCTATAAGGTTCAATTGTTCCAGCAAACCATTTTGTAATAACCATAAAAAATCCAAATGAAATTAAGAGTAGGATTGTAACATAATGTTCAATGTATAACTCCATTCAAATCTCTCCCTCTGTATTTTTATCCTATTCTATATTTCTACAAGAAAAATCCTATATTCAACTCTACTGCCCCTTTACTACAATAAGAATTGGCAATAATCCTTCTTTAAAGAAACGCCCCCATATAAAAGAACTTCTTCTAAAAAACATAGATACTACTGGTCCCTCTTTTCAACAAATAACAAAACTAGTGTTGCCAATGGGCCAAAGAAAAGAGAAAGTATAAACCAGTTTAAACCCGTCCTATTCTTCCCTTGCGCAATTCCAGCATTTATCAACGCTAGTGTACCCCAACCTACAAAATATTGGTTATCTATCATCTGTCATCCCCCTTTATTTTTAAACTTTATTTCTTATATTTCATTTAAGACCCAAATAAGCACTAATTCAGCTTCTAGCTGGGATAACAAGGGTTTTCCCAATTAGAATTTTTTTAGGAAACAAATGCCCCCATTATATATTTTTGAACTACTAAAAATATTCCCCATGCAACGACTCCTAGTGAAATCGCTAGTATTAAATGAATAGATTGCTTTAATGCGATATAGATCACAAACAGCATAACCATCGTTGCTGGAAATCCTGCTAGAACGCCAAGTGTAAATTTGTTGATGTTTTGAGTAGTTTCTCCTTGAACCGTTAACCAAATGATACTTAATATACTAATTAAAGGTAGGGCAGCTATAATGCCTCCATAAACAGGGTATCTTCTTGCCAATTCCGTCACGATACCAATAATGGCAGCCGAACTTAAAATTTTTATTAGCAAATACATTTACTTTGATACCTCACTTAAAAGTCGAAATGCTTCAACAATCTTCTCTCTTTCATTAGTCGATAATCGGCTAAGTGCGACTTGCAGTTTATTTTCATCTAATTCAGTATTCTTTTTTAATATTTCTGAACCTATGTCTGTTAAATGTAAATACACTTTACGTTGGTCCTCATCTGACCTCTCTTTATACAACCACCCATTACTCACTAATTTTTTCACATGTTCTGATGCTGTATTGTGTGAAATTGATAATTGCTCAGCAATGTCACGAATCACGACATATTGCTGTTTTTGAACCATTTGCAAGATGCGGACACTTTGATGTGAAATTACTTCTTCTTGTGTAGGATGTAAATTAAAATAAATGTCAGTAAAGTATTTGTTTATATCTTGAATCACTATAAGCACCCCAATTTAAATCGTTTGAAGCGATTATATCGTAATTAACGATATTTATCAAAAAAAAGCCCTTCCCTAATACAAATTGCCCCTTTCGTTGAAGAATACTATTATATTCTTTCCCATATTCTTTCTACGTTTCTTAGCACTCTACCATCAAATGTTAATTTATATATATCTGGCATATCGAGATTTTGCCAAAAAGAATAATCATACTGACTGTTAAAGAAATTCATGATTAAAACCATGATATTTCCATGTGTTCCGATTACTACATTTTCACCTTTGTACTTTTCTAATATATTGAATGTAGCTTCTACCCCCCTTTTTTGAGCCACAAAGTTAGACTCTCCACCTTCCCACGAAAAGTTGTAGTCTTCCCATACTTTCGCTATGGCAACAGCGAATTTGTTAGCTGGTGTTGTGGTTAAAGTACGTTCTTTAAAACCATCTATAATTTCCACTTCTGTATTTATGTATTCTGCTATGCCCTGGACGGTTTGAATAGCTCGTTTATACGGACTTGAAACAACAATGCCAATTTTCTCTCCTTTTAATAAACTTGTAACCATTGTGGCATCAATTAAACCTTTTTCCGATAAAGGTCTATTTAATTCATCAGGTGTATATGTAGAGTGTGCGTGCCTAACAAAATATAAATTAGTCAAATTATCAGCCCCTGAC
>DATMFE010000498.1:0-11669 GCA_035556295.1 Ureibacillus sp. | reverse complement strand
TGTAATGAGCAACATGAAAACAGGTCATATTTATTACAGAAGCGGGAACACCCAAACAGGAAGATCCTATTTTAAATTAGTTGTTCAAGGTAGAGGGGGACATGGATCATCACCTCATCTAGCCAATGATGCTATTGTTGCGGCAAGCTCATTCGTCATGAATGTACAAACAATAGTCAGCCGTCGAATCAATCCATTTGATATAGCTTCCGTTACCATTGGTAATTTTGATGGAAAAGGTACATTTAACGTAATCAAAGATGCCGTTACGATTGAAGGAGATGTTCGAACAATGTCTTCCGAAACTCGAGAAATCGTAGAAACTGGGGTGCGTGCCTTGGCGGAAGGATTAGAAACATCATATGGAGTAAAAGCTATTCTTGAGTATAATAATGACTATCCTGTTCTATATAATGATCCTGGCGTAACGGAGCATGTACATCAAGCCCTAGAACAAGCATCCATTCCAGAAGTAGACGCTGTTTTGGAGACACCGCCACAGCCGCCTTCAGAGGATTTTGCTTACTATCTTGAAAAAATACCAGGATGTTTCTTCTATGTTGGTGCTTGTCCCGAGTCAGGTGAAGCCTATCCGCATCATCATCCTAAATTTGATATCAATGAAAAAAGCCTTATCATTAGTGCTAAAGCTATGGCTGCTGTTGTAGCTTCTTACTGTGATGGGAGCGAAACGTAAGAGTATTTCATCTGAATAAAGAAAATAAAAATAGCCCCATTATGGAATATTTAATTTCCTCAATGGGGTATTTGGTATTATTCTAGAAATAGTTATGTGAAAATTCATTATGAATGTCATAAATTATTCCTTGTGTATCAAGTCTTTTTGGACATAGGTTTACTCGTTGAATGGCGATTATTAAGCTCCAAAAGCGAAGCCAGAAGAATGATTGAAAACAGAGGGGTAAAAATAAACGGAAATAAGGTAGAAGATACGAGGCTGCAAGTTCCGATTACTGATGAACTAATCATACAAGTTGGGAAACGTAAATTTGTAAAAATTAAAACATTATAAAATACGATATAAAGGTACGGCTTAAAGTTGTATTTTTTTTCAGCCTTGTTGGACTACCATGAGAATAAACTTCTGTAATTTAAAGCTACACTAATAGGATTGAATTCTGTATAATACAGAATTCAATCCTCAATAGTTGTCTAAACTATTTGTCTAATTTGTTGGGTTCAATTCGGTTTTATACATATTACAGCGAAAAAAGAAAAGAAGTCAATGATAAACATTTGAAAAATTTAAATAATAAAAATATTTAAAAAAGTCATTGACTTCTGAATGTTATATTTGTATCATGAAAAATACAAATCTAATACATATTAATTCAATAGGAATTATTGGTTCACGAAACGACCGGACAACCGGAGAAATCGCTTTATTTGATAATAAAGCAGTTTCTCCGGTTTTTATTTTTCGGAAAGTGTTCAGACCGACCAGGCTACTGGAGGTCCTTACGGAAAATGTAATTCGTTTGTCGTAAGGACCTTTTCTATTGAAAGAAAGGTGGAGAGCAAGGGTTGAAGAAATTAAAGAGTTGGAGAACCGCAGGAATGTTGTTATTTATTGTATCAATGTTTTTATTGGCTGGATGCCAGGAAGAGAAAACGGTAGCTAAAGGAGATGGGGAGTATGAAACTCTAAACATAAGATATGAGGGAACCGTTGGACAAGTTATTTTTCCAGAATTAGCAGAGGATTTAGGTTATCTCGATCCTATTAAACTTGAATGGGTTGGTAATAACGCAAGCGGACCAGCATCCATTCAAAATGCAGCGACAGGTCAAACGGATTTTGGTGGAGCTTTTAACGGTGCGATTATTAAGTTGATAGACAGCGGTGCACCTATAAAATCGGTTATGGGTTACTATGGCAGTGATGAAGATACGTATTCTGGATTTTTTGTATTGGATGATAGTTCAATAAAAAACGCCCGAGACTTTATAGGTAAAAAAGTTGGTATGAACACAATGGGAGCACATCATGAATTCGTGCTAAAAGAATATTTACGGCAAAATGGACTTACTGAAGAGGAGATCAAACAAGTGACGATTGTGGTAGTTCCTCCAGTGAATACAGAACAAGCATTACGGCAAAAGCAAATTGATGTAGCTGTATTAGGCGGAATGCTACGTGACCGTGCACTAGAAAAAGGGGGAATTAGAAAGGTTTTTAGTGATTATGACTTGTTTGGGGCTTTTACAGCAGGAAGCTATGTTTTTACAGAGCAATTTATTAAAGAAAACCCTAATACCGTTAAAAAGTTTGTAGAAGGGACTGCAAAAGCTATCGAGTGGGCACGTACGACACCACGAGAAGAAGTGATTGCCCGTTTTGAAAAGATTATTGAAGAAAGGGGTAGAAAGGAAGATAAAGAAACCATTCAATATTGGAAGAGCACGGGTATAGCAGAGAAAGGCGCTTATATTCAGGAAAAAGAATTTCAAGTTTGGTTGGATTGGTTGGAGAAAAGTGGAGGGCTTAAAGACGGTTCATTGAAACTGAATGATTTATATACAAATGAATTTAATCCATATAAAGATGAGCTTGAAAAATAAGAATGAGATGATGATATGACGGATAAAATTCCATTCAATCATGTTAGCAAGGTTTTTAAATAAGAGATTCTGATCAAAAGAAGGAAAGGATGAAAGAATTTACAGCGATTACTAGTGCTCATTTCTTTTAAATACAATTAATGCAGTACGAAATGTCGATTCGTTGCTTATTAAATCAGCTAAATCAATGGGGTTATCTCTCACTAAGTTATTTTATAAAGACCTTTTGTCTGTTTCCATTCCGACTATTTTTACCGGAATACGTATGACTGGAGCAGCCTCGATTTTTGTGTTAATTGCTGCTGAAATGGTTGGGGCTAAAAGAAGGGCTTGGTATTTAATTAGCTATACTCAAATGAATTTTTAAATTCTACAAATGTATGCGGGGGATTATTACCATTTCTCTATTTGGTTTGATTTTAAATTATATTTTGGTCTCAATGGAAAGAAAGTTTTCAAGTTGGAAAACAAATTCAAATGAATAAATATTAAAAGAAAGAAGGAATTTATATGACTAATCATAATCGAGAAATGAAATTAGGCGCGTTTTTTATGATACCTGGACACCATGTTGCCGCGTGGCGACATCCAAAGGCAGAAGCACATAATGTGATGAGTTTTGATTTTATTAAAAGGTTGGCACAAACAGCAGAGCGTGGGAAATTTGATATGGTATTTCTTGCGGATGGCTATGCTGTGAGAGCCAAAAATCAAGCCGTTTTAGGGCAAACGGTTAATACTCTATTTGAACCTTTTACTCTTTTATCCGCACTTTCGTCCGTTACAAAGAATGTAGGTTTGGTAGGAACGGTATCTACTACATTTAATGAGCCGTTTAATGTGGCACGTAAATTTGCTTCACTTGATCATTTGAGTGGGGGACGTGCAGGGTGGAATGTAGTGACATCGAATACAGAAGAAGAGGCACGTAACTTTAACCTGGATCAACATCTACTTCACTCAAAGCGTTATGAGCGTGCAGAAGAGTTTGTTGATGTAGTCACACAGCTTTGGGATAGTTGGGAAGATGATGCATTAGTAATTGAAAAAGAATCAGCAAACTTTGCGGATGCTTCCAAAATACATGCCATTAATCATAAGGGAGAATGGTTTGCTGTTGAAGGCCCGTTAAATATTTCACGTCCAATACAAGGGCATCCTGTCGTTGTTCAAGCTGGTTCATCTGAAACAGGGAAGGAGCTAGCAGCCCGCACAGCAGAGGTCATTTTTACTGCGTGGCAAACGCTTGAAGAAGCTCAAGCCTTTTATGCTGATGTAAAAGGAAGGATGGCGAAATATGGACGTTCGCCAGAGGAATTGAAAATCATGCCTGGTGTCTTCCCTGTTATTGGAGGGACGGAAGAAGAAGCAGAACAGAATAAAAGGCTTCTTGAGGAGATTATCCCTGAAGAAGCAGGAGTTTCTCTATTATCTGGTATGATCAGTGTGGACTTATCAGGTTATCCGGTTGATGGTCCTTTACCTGACCTGCCTGATCCAGAACAAGTGAACGGTGGAAAAAGCCGATTTAAGTTATTAAAGGACCTTGCCGAACGTGAAAATTTAACGATTCGTCAGCTGTATCAACGCATTGCAGGAGCGCGCGGACACCGGGAGATCAAAGGGACCCCTGAGCAGATTGCGGATCAAATGCAGGAATGGTTTGAAAATGGGGCAGCAGATGGATTCAATATTATGCCACCTTATTTACCAGGTGGTTTGGATGATTTTGTTGATCAAGTTATCCCAGTCTTGCAAAAACGTGGACTTTTCCGTACAGAGTATATAGGCAGTACATTGCGGGAGAATTTAGGACTGAAACGGCCAGCTAATACTGTGATCAATAAAGTGAAAGAAACCATTTAATTTTTGTTAAGAGCAGACTTGAACTTCGTTCTTGTCTGCTTTTATAGATTTATCCTACTTTTAACATGCAGTAAAACCCCACTGATAGAAGTTTTACTTTATTGGAATGGAGATGAATATTATAGAAGGGTTAGATACTAAGGCTCAAAAACACTCTTTTATTATAACCGCTTTAGTGATAGGTTCGGTTATATCCATTTATCAGACTGTTTCACTAAATGTCGCGTTACCTGGTTTTATGGATATTTTTGATACAGATTTAAGCACGGTGCAGTGGCTTATGACGGGATTCACACTTGCTACAGGAATCATAGCTCCTTTAGGAGGTTATTTAGGCAATCGTTTTGGAACGAGAGAACTTTTTCTATTTTCCATTGCTGGTTTAATGATCACATCTCTTTTATGTGCCTTTGCTTGGGATATTGGTTCTTTGATTATATTTCGGATTTTACAAGGTGTATTTTGCGGGATCATGCAGCCTTTGACCTTGACGATTATTTATCAAATGCTTCCCGTTCAAAAGCAAACTTTTGCTTTGGGATTATGGTCTGCCTCTACCGTCTTAGGACCTGCTTTAGCTCCAATGATTAGTGGTTGGCTTCAATCATGGAATTGGCCTTTGATCTTTTTAATGATGCTTCCATTAGGAGTGGTCGCTTGGATTTTTGGCTGGATGAGCTTAGAAAAAAATTCAGAAACTGCTCAGAGGCCTGATTTTAATGGAGTTGGGATGATTGGTGTTGTTTTCGGCAGCCTATCTTTATTGATTGTATTTAGTAATTTGCATCAGTGGGGCATGCTTTCAATAAAATCGGTCGTTATTTTTCTTATCGGTATTTGCTTTCTTGTTCATTTTTGCTGGAGGGAGCTTCGAATAAAGGCATCTTTATTGGACCTACGGCTTTTTAAAAATAAGGAATTTGCCTTAGGCTTGTCTGCCTCAGCGATATTAACTAGCAGCTTATATACGGGAATCTATTTTATACCTTTGTATTTGTTAGAAATTCATCAGATGACGGCAACTGAAGTGGGTTTACTGCTTTTCCTACCTGCACTTTCAATGACAGTAGCGACCACAGTCAGTACCAAATACTATGACCGGGTTGGAGCCAAGATTTTGATATTGATTGGAATCCTTTTTCTTGTCCTTGCCACATGGGCGTTTAGCAGTCTGAGGGTTGATTCGACTAAAGGGTTCATTATGTTATGGATGACTTTCCGCTATATAGGACTTGGTTTATCGACAACACCATTTATCAATATAGGGATGAGTTCAGTGCCTGCTCATCTGTCAGGAGATGCATCTGCTTTGATGAATTGGATTAAACAGGTGGCAGGGGCTGTATCCATTGGACTGTTCACTTCTTTTTTCTATACAAGAATGGATTTTTATGGAGAAACATCCGGCGACTCACAAGAGATATATGTTAAAGGGTTAGATGATGTATTTATACTTGCCACGGTCCTAACTTGTTTAAGCATTCCGCTTACTCTATTACTTGGCAGAAAAGAGGTTAAGCAAAAAGAGAAAATCATCTGTGAAGAAGTATCAAAACATACTCTGCTTAAATGAGTAAAACCCTCTTGTTTTTATCCCAGTCTTAGCGGACAGTAAGAATCTAACCTCAAGATTTTGAGTATACAAAGTACATAGCTGGGAGATCAACTGCTCGTAAACGATTGACAGAAGAGTCCATTTGTTCTTTCTAAATCTATTAAAATGTCAAAAATCCCTGCATTTTGATTGTAAGCTGGGATTTTTGACACTTTAATGATCGTAGTTTATTTTCTAAATCACTACATTTAAGTGTAATCTTTTACAAACTCCATACTAACGTTAACATAAATATTCATTTTTGTTTGAGATTCTTATTTAATTAAATGACCATTTTTGTGACAGTGACTAGATGATAATCCGTTAGGATATTTCTATGTTTTTACATAAAAATCACACTAAGAAATTTATAGGATAAAATATTATCTAAAGAAGTGTTTTTATAGTGAAAAGAGGAACTGTTAAGTGGCAATACGTTGTTCCGTTAAAGGGCCAGATTGTTGAAGATCATTAAAACACAAATATGGGCATTTATTTTATACAATACATAGAAGATTGTGAAGAAATGTACTTAAAGTAACGGGCAGGTTAGCTCAAGAAGGATTTTTATCTATTATTCAATAATCGGGCCATTTTCTGGAATAACACATTGTGGAAATGGGGGAACACCTGAAGAATGTTGTATTAGAGAAGTAAAAGAGGAAACTGGATACGAGGTTTAAGTTATAGATATCCTTTTTGTTAAGGAAACCACTATTAAAGGAATAAAAGTTAAAACACACTATTTCATAGTAAAAATAGGAGAAAGTCAAGGAATTAACGAACCTGATAATTAAATAGAATGTATCCCAGGAAACGGACCAGAACCAAGTTTTTAGAATCTTAATAGAGTGCTCACACCTGGGATGCGTTGTAGTTATTGATTTGAGATTATCCAAGACACCACTGAAACTAAATACAACTATAAATACATGAAAAAAGCAAAGGCTTCCTCGATTTCATTGAGGAAGCCTTTGCTTTTCTAAACTATAGAGACTTTTTCAGTGCCCTCATGTAGCTCTTTGTTTTTTGGGGAACATTCTTAAGAAAGATTACATTAATTTGACATGTAAGGTTGAAAGTTTAAGGAAAAGTTAAGGAATGAAATTCATAATGGGCTTATCCAACGTTAAGGAGGCATAAAAATGGAACAAGCTAAACAAAACCTAATAAAAATTTTACTCATAGTAAATTTGGTGGTAAGTACGTGTACAGCTGTTGGGGTAGGATATGTAGTTTATAAGCAAAGTACAAGCCCTGATTTTTCAGAAATGGGGCCAAGAGGGAACGGGCAAACGTCCCCGGGTAATGGTCAATTCCAGCCGGATCAAGACCAATCTGGTCAAACTCAATGATGGAAAGGAGAATAGAAGTTTGAAAAAGTGGATAATTATTTCAACCGTTATTGTTGTAATCGGCGGAGCAAGTGCGTGGTTCTTTTTAGGTAAAACAGATAAAACGCAAAATGTTGCGGCTGAAGTACAAACAACGACAGTACAAAAAGGAAAATTAGAGGTAGCAGTTAGTGGTTCAGGTTCGGTTACAGCAGTAACAGATCAAGATGTAACAGCAGAAAACACAGTTCTTATTGTAGATAGTGTAAGTGTAGAATCTGGAGATACAGTAGATAAAGGTGACACACTTGTAACGTTTAAAAATGGTGATGTTGTGACGGCATCATATGATGGAGAAATCAAATCAGTTAATGTTAGTAGTGGAAGTAAAGCGTCGCAAGGAACAATCCTTCTTCGTATGGAAGATGAAGATGAGTATACATCTCCTGTAACAAGAGGAAACAGCGGTGGAAGTTCAAAAAGCTTAGGTGACGGAAGTAGCTTAACAGCGGATACAGTTAGTGTTAAGGAAGGAGATGTTGTAGAAGCAGGCGAAACACTTGTAACCTTCGCAGATGGAAGTATCTTACAAGCGCCGGTTACTGGGACAATCACAAGCCTTTCTGTTGCAAGCGGCGATTCTGTGCCAACTTCAGAGCCAGTTGCACATATTACCAATTATAGTGCATTGCAAACAACCATTAGTGTTGATGAATTAGATGTAACGAAAGTAAAAGAAGGTCAAGAGGTAGAAATAACAGCAAGTGCTTTTGAAGATAAAACATTTACTGGAAAAGTAACCGATGTAGCAAAAGTAGGAACAGCAACAAATGGGGTTTCTTCATTTGATGTAACTGTTCAAATTACAGAACCAAAAAACTTAAAAATTGGTATGTCAACAGAAGCGAGTATTTTAATTGAAAGTAAAGAAAATGCATTATACGTTCCAGTTGAAGCGGTATATACAAGTGAAGATGAGAAGTATGTAATGGTTCCTACAACTTCAGATTCAGAGGATTCTGCACAATCAACAAATAAAGTAACGGTAGAAACTGGTATTGCAAATGATATGTATGTAGAAATTACAAGCGGGTTAGCAGAAGGAAATGCTGTGCAAATACCGAGAGTTCAATCTAGCAGTAATTCTTCTGAAGGATTTATGATGATGCAAGGAGGACCAGGCGGTGACTTCCCAAGTGGCAACTTCCAAGGAGGACCAGGCGGTGACTTCGGAGGAAGAAGTGGAAGCGGAATGCCTTCAGGCGGCGGACGAGGAGGGAATTAATGGGGATGGTAGAGCCGATTATTCAAATAAGAAATATGGAAAAAATGTATGAACTGGGTGGAGAAACAGTAATGGCTCTAAAAAGTGTTTCCCTAGAAATTAAAAAGGGCGATTTCATCTCGATCATAGGACCATCGGGCTCTGGAAAGTCAACATTTATGAACATGATTGGCTGCTTAGATCGCCCGGATTCAGGTGAATACTTGTTAGATAATGAAGAAATAGGGAAAATGAAAAGTTCCCAACTTGCAACCATTCGCAATGAAAAAATAGGGTTCATTTTCCAAAATTTCAATATGATTCCAAAGCTAACAGCAGTTGAGAATGTCGAACTTCCACTCATTTACCGAGGGATGAAAGCGGTGGAACGAAGAAAAATGGCATTAGCTTCATTAGAAAAAGTCGGCTTGGCAGGTCGAGCGAATCATTTGCCTTCTCAATTGTCTGGTGGGCAGCAGCAACGTGTCGCAATTGCGCGCGCGTTGGCTGGACACCCTCCTATTTTACTAGCAGATGAACCGACTGGTGCACTTGATAGTAAAACAAGTAAGGAAATTTTGGCGATTATGAATTCGTTAAATGAGCAAGGGCATACCATTATTCTCATTACACATGATTTAGATGTTGCTAAACAAGCAAGCCGTGTTGTCCGGATTCACGATGGACAACTTTATGAGAATGGAGGTGAATGGTTTGCAGACGCTCAAAATGGCGCTGAAAAGCATCAAATCAAATAAAATCAGAGCATTCCTGACGATGCTGGGGATTATTATCGGTGTCTCCTCTGTTATTGTTATGGTTGCAATCGGACAAGGGTCAACAAAAGACGTACAAGATCAAATGGGCAGCCTAGGTACAAATGTATTAACTGTATCGGTTACGGGTTCAGATGTTACATTTAAAGAAGAGGACGCAGAACAAATTAAGGATGTCAATGGTATTGAAGGGATTGCTCCAACAGTGTCAGGAAGAATAACAGCGAAAAGTGGAAAAACGACTACACAAGTGTCAATGATTGGTACAACTTCTTCCTACTTAGACGTCCGTGATTTACAGCTGCAATCAGGGCGGTTCATTGCAGACTTAGATCATGAGAATCATTCAAAAATTGCAGTTCTTGGTTCAGATACAGCACAAACATTATTCGGCTTAGGAGACCCAGTTGGTGAATCCATAAAAGTAAACGGAACATCCTATAAAGTTGTTGGGGTTCTTGAATCAGTTGGAAGTTCATTAGGAACAAGCGGAGATAGTACGATTATTGTCCCTCTTAGCACTGGGCAACGTTTAGCTTCTACTACGAATATTGGCACAACATATGTGAAGGTAGAAAATGAAGATACGATTAATTTCGTCTCAAGCCGTATTGAAAGTACGATGTATTCTATTATAGGTGATGCGGACAGTTATAGTGTATCAAGTCAAAAGGATTTAATGGAAACTGCATCATCTGTCAATGAAACGATGACATTGATGCTAGGTGGAAGTGCAGCAATTTCGCTGATCGTTGGTGGGATTGGTATAATGAACATTATGCTTGTATCCGTTTCAGAACGTACAAAAGAAATAGGTATTAGAAAAGCAATTGGCGCAAAGCGTAAAAATATTTTGCTGCAATTCCTTATTGAAGCAATTGTGTTAAGTTCATCCGGTGGGATTATTGGCGTAGGAATTGGGGTCGTCAGTGCGCAAATTTATACTGTAGTGACGGGGGCGACAATCGCATATTCGATACCTGTTATGCTGTTATCATTTGGTTTCTCTTTATTAGTTGGAGTTGTATTTGGTGTATTTCCGGCGAATAAAGCGTCTAAGCTTGATCCGATTCAAGCTCTACGATATGAATAGAACAAAACAAAGCGATTCGTTTCTACGAACGCTTTGTTTTGTTATTATGTTAAGAAAGGAGTGACATATAGTGCGTATATTAGTAGTAGAAGATAATGTAGCCTTATTGCAGTCTATTAACCAAATTTTATCTGAGGAATTTGAAGTAGATTGTGCAGAAAATCGTACAAAGCAAAGTCGGAGTGGGAACATGTTTTGAAATTATTTTTCCAAAGAATCAAAAGATATAAAGAAAACTTGCAGATAGTCAAACCTTATGAGGCGGTTCATGAGGCGTATTTGCATTTATGCGCGATAAGAAAGAATAAAATTACTGTGAAATTTTTATACTTTCTTATTAGTTGACAATAAAAAATTGGGGAAATATGTTTAGCTAGAAGTTAGGTTCTTCCAAAAAGCCAGCTAATAGAAGCTAGTCGTTATTCCATTAAAGGGCGCTTTTCTTGAATAAGTAAATATTTCTCCAAGTATCTAGATTCTGGTACTACATTTGAATTGAAGTGATGTTTACGAGCAGAAGAGATTGTGAAAGATTCTACTTAAACTAAAGGAGTGCTTATCTTCAATAAGATATTTCTTTTTACATTACTAAGGAATTGGGATTTTAACTTAGAAGTATGCTTAACGTTGTTAATCTGTGTTTTGCTAATGGTACCTGATGCTTTAAAAGTTTAGGATATAATTACATATTTTTATAATGAGGTAAAAGGAGATTTCTATGCAGAAGAAAATCATATTAACTGGGTATGGCACCGTTGCAAAAGAACTAATCAAACTGATTATTCACAATGGAGCTTCGATGAAAGAAAAATACGGCTTTGACTTACTCGTAACTGGAATCGTTGGCAGTAAAGGAATGATTTACGAAGAAAAAGGAATTAAGCTTGAGAGCTTGATGGATTTCGGAACGGGTTCGGAAGCACTTTCGAGATATTCGGAATATTTCAAGCTCCCTTTTACTGAACCAATTTTTCAAGGAGATGTCCTAATCGAGTGCTCTCCGACAAATATAGAAACAGGAGAACCAGCACTTGGCTATATTCAGAAATCTATCGTGAATGGGATGGATATTGTCTCTGTTTCAAAAGGAGCACTTGTAAAGTCATTCAATGAAATTAAAACACAAGCAGCCAAGTATGGCAGCCGATTAAAATACAGC
>DATMFE010000497.1:0-20814 GCA_035556295.1 Ureibacillus sp. | reverse complement strand
TTCACTTTAGTAACAACAGATGATTTAATACTTTCATCCTTAATTAGCACTTGGCGTGATTGACCATTTAATTCAAAGTAAACAACGCGTGTGCCATCTGGCATCGGTTCACCTAATGAGACAAATTTAACAATTAACGTTTTTCCTCTTTCGATTTCGACTTCGATTTCTTCCCCTAGTCTCATACCAAACAAGAATGTTGGTGTATCAAGATTTGAAACATCGTCAAACATCTCTTGCTTTTTCATATATTCTAAAAATACTTTTGGATATAAAGCATAGGCAAGCACATCCTGATTAGATGGTGTACGACCGATTTCTTTCGCTAATTCTTGTTTTAATGCATCCCAATCAACCGGTTCGAGTAATTCGCCTGGTCGAACAGTAATGGCCTCTTTCCCTTTTAAAATCACTTCTTGGAGTTCTTTCGGGAAACCTCCTTCTGGTTGTCCTAGGAAACCTTCAAATAATTCAATAACTGAGTCTGGGAAATCAATTGTTTTCCCTTTTGTTAACACATCTTCTTCCGTTAAATTATTTTGCACCATAAATAGCGCCATATCACCGACAACTTTAGAAGATGGTGTTACTTTTACAATATCACCAAACATCACATTTACGAGGCTGTACATTTCTTTTACTTCATCCCAACGATCACCAAGCCCAACTCCTTTAGCTTGTTGTTGTAAATTACTATATTGACCACCCGGCATTTCGTGTTTATACACTTCAGTATGTGGTGCATTCATGCCACTTTCAAAGTCACGATAGTATTTACGCACATCTGCCCAATAGTGAGATAATTGCTCAAGTGACTCGATTTCAACCTTAGGCTGTCTTTCATTTTCTTCTAGTGCATAGTATAAAGTCTGCGCACTCGGTTGAGATGTTAGCCCAGCTAACGAACCAATTGCTGTATCAACGATATCAACACCTGCCGCAATAGCTCTTGAATACATAAACACACCGTTACCACTTGTATCATGAGAGTGCAAGTGAATTGGAAGAGAAACTGTATCCTTCAACTCGGAAATTAAACGATAAGCTGCTTCAGGTTTTAATAAACCAGCCATATCTTTAATCGCTAAAATATGAGCCCCAGATTGCTCTAATTCTTTAGCCATATCCTTATAGTACTGAACATTGTATTTTGCTCGACTTGGATCATTGATGTCCCCTGTATAACAAATCGTTGCTTCTGCAAGTTTACCAGCTTGTCGAACTGCATCGATAGAAACTTCCATACTTTTCACCCAGTTTAAGCTATCGAAAATTCGGAATACATCAATACCTGATTCTGCTGCTTGTTTAACAAAATCACGAATCACATTATCTGGATAGTTTTTGTACCCAACAGCATTTGACGCTCTAAACAACATTTGGAAAAGCGTATTAGGTACTCTCTTTCTAAGTCTTTCTAGTCGAACCCAAGGATCCTCATTAAGGAAACGGTATGCTACATCAAATGTCGCTCCGCCCCACATTTCCATTGAAAATAGGTTAGGAAGTAACTTTGATGTTGGCTCAGCAATATTTAATAAATCTTTCGAACGAATTCTTGTTGCAAGTAATGATTGGTGAGCATCACGGAAAGTAGTATCAGTGAGCAATACTTCTTTTTGTTCTTTAATCCATTCAACAACACCCTCTGCACCTTGCTCGTCTAAAATATTTTTCGTACCTGCTACAAAAGGAATATGTTTTACATTTGGAATAGTTGGTTCATCAAATACTGGTTTTTTGTGTTTTTCAATACCCGGAAAACCATTTACCGTTACATTTCCAATATAAGAAAGCATTTTTGTTCCACGGTCTTTTCGTTCGGGAAAATCAAATAACTCAGGTGTTGTATCAATAAACGATGTATCATATTCACCGGTTAAGAACTTTTCATTTTGAACGAGATTCTCAAGGAACGGAAGATTCGTTTTGATACCACGAATTCTAAATTCCCTTAAGTTTCGTAACATTTTAGCTGCTGCTTTTCTAAATGATGTTGCATGTGTAGAAACCTTCACAAGCAATGAGTCATAATAAGACGTAATCACTGAACCCTGGAAGCCATTTCCTGCATCTAAACGAACCCCGAAACCGCCACCTGAACGATATACATTGATTCGTCCAGTATCTGGCATAAAGTTATTTAAAGGATCTTCCGTTGTTACACGAGATTGAATTGCATACCCATGTGTTTTAATATCCTCTTGCTGCGGGATACCGATTTCACTGCTGTGTAGATTATGACCTTCCGCAATTAGAATTTGCGATTGAACAATATCTATATCCGTAATCATTTCTGTAATCGTATGCTCTACTTGAACACGTGGATTTACTTCAATGAAATAAAACTCACCGTTAGCAACTAAGAATTCCATTGTTCCTGCATTCACGTAGTTTACATTCTTCGCTAGTTTGACAGCTGCTTCACAAATTCTTTCCCTTAATTCTGCCGAGAGAGATACAGATGGTGCTACTTCAACCACTTTTTGATGACGTCTTTGTACAGAACAATCGCGCTCATATAAGTGAACAATATTTCCATATTTATCACCTAAAATTTGCACTTCAATATGCTTTGGATTTTGAATATATTTCTCTACATATACTTCATCAGAACCAAAAGCCGCTTTTGCTTCTGATTTTGCACGATTATACGCTTCCGTCGCTTCTTCTAAGCTATTGACAATACGCATGCCTCGGCCGCCACCGCCAAGAGAAGCTTTAATAATAAATGGAACTCCATGCTTCTTACCAAACTCGATAACTTCATCAACGCTTGAAACAGGCCCATCGCTACCAGGAATAACAGGAATCTGAGCTAGCTCCGCTTGTGTACGCGCTTTTACCTTGTCTCCGAACATATCTAGATGCTTTGATTCTGGACCGATAAAAATAATGCCTTCTTCTTCACATCGTTTTGCAAATTCAATATTCTCTGAAAGGAATCCATAGCCTGGATGAATCGCATCCGCTCCGTTCATCTTAGCGATTTCAATAATTCCTTCAATATCTAAATAAGCATCAATCGGCTTTTTACCTTTTCCGACCAGATAGGCCTCATCTGCTTTATAACGATGATAAGCACCATGATCTTCTTTTGAATAAATAGCCACCGTACCAATGTTTAATTCTGTACAAGCTCGAAAAATCCTAATGGCAATTTCTCCACGATTCGCAACAAGCACTTTTTTTATAGACTTTCTCATTTCTCCACCACTCTCGTTTATACTTTTAAAAAAAGATTAATAGAAATTTAATGACAACCTTTTCCTATAAATCCTCAACGACGATATAGGTTGCCTTAATAGGTCCATGCACACCAACAACAAGAATCATTTCGATATCTGCCGAGTTACTTGGTCCAGTAATAAAGTTGATACAAGAAGCTACTTGCTCCCCAATTTTCACTTTTTCTCGAATGATACGTGCTGCTTGTGTCATTCGGGGAACAATGCTGCTCTTAGGGACGATGATTACAGAAGTTGCTGGTAAAAAGCTGACCGTTCTTCCTTTATCTTTACTGCTAAAAAGAACAGCCGTACCTGATTCAGCTAAAGTAATATCACTAATCGTAATCCCTACATTTGCAACGTTAGCCTTCTCTATATTTTCTTCCTTTTTTGTATAGTTCCAAACATGAAGATCAACACCGTCTTGTGGCCATTCTTCCTTCATTAGTTTGGTTAAACCATATTGATCAAAACGTTCATCTTTCCAAGTAATAACCGGCCCGCCACCATAGCGATTCACTACTTCTTTCAATGAGTCTGATAGCTTCGCTGTATTCGTAATCACGAAATCAGTATGAATATTTTTACATTGTTCCTTTAATACATCTACTAATTCATCTTGTGTTGCATTTTTTAGCACTTCATCTTGAGGATGGTATGCCCATTCGGGTCTTTTTACAATTGTTTTTCGGTCACGACCTAGGCGATTAGCGATTTTATCCAAAAATACATTACGATTCTGGATCATTCCATTCATGATTGTCCCCCTCCTTTTGAGCGATTTTTAAACCAATCTCGGAATCTTTCTTTGTTCGGTGCAGGAAATTCTCTGGCCTCTGTCCATGCTTTTAAAGGTCCAGGACCTTTTGAGATTTTATTACCATTGGTAAATGGTGACATAACAGGGGATGCCATTTTTGAACCAAGCTTATACATCGCAGGTGAGGATGCTCCAAGACCGAATGCCTTCATTAATAGCTTTTCAGATACGGGAGAACGCCCTTCCTTCTCCACAATAACTTGACGATGCTTATGAAGAAGCTCATGCAACGGTATTTTCACGGGGCACGCCTCTGTACAAGCTCCGCATAACGTAGAAGCATATGGTAATTCTTTATAATCATCATACCCGCCAAGTAACGGTGATAAGACCGCTCCAACCGGGCCGGAATAAATCGATCCATAAGAATGACCGCCAACATGCCGATAAACCGGGCAGGCATTTACACATGCTGCACAACGGATACATTGTAGAATCGGCTGGAATTCTCCGCCAAGAATGTCAGATCTGCCGTTATCAACTATCACAAGGTGAAACTCTTCAGGTCCATCCACATCCCATTCTTCTTTTGGACCGGTTAAAGTCGTGATATAGCTTGTCAGTTTTTGCCCTACCGCACTTCTTGTCAATAAACTAACAAGTACTTCCATCTCTTCAAAGGTTGGGACAAGTCTTTCCATTCCCATAACGGTAATTTGTGTTTTCGGCAATGCTGCAACTAAATCTGCATTTCCTTCATTTGTTACTAAAGTGATTGAACCTGTTTCAGCAATAGCAAAATTACAGCCAGTAATCCCTACCTCTGCCGTCAAATATTCCTGACGGAGTTTTTCACGGGCATGTAATGCCAGCTCTTCTGGTTTTTCTGTTTTTTTATAACCTTGTTTTTCCTTAAAAACATCACGGATTTGCTCTTTATTTTTATGTAAAGCTGGAACAACAATATGGGATGGCGGTTCATGGTCATCCACTTGTAAGATGTACTCGCCAAGGTCCGTTTCAATGACTTCACAGCCCAATTTCTCTAGACCTGCATTTAAATTGATTTCTTCTGTTACCATGGACTTTGATTTCACAATCTTTTTAGCATTTTTCTTTTCTACTACATTTTGAATATATGAAGTTGCCTCCTCGGCCGTTTGTGCAAAGTAGACATGACCGCCTCTTTTGGAGACATTTTCGCTTAATTCAAATAAATAATAATCTAAGTTTTCCAAAACATGCTGACGGATTTCTTCTCCATGTGAGCGCCATTCTTCCCAGTTCCCTAGTTCTTCTGCTGCACCGAGCCGGCGTGTTTGAAATCGTTCCTGAGCACTAGAAACAGCACCACGCATAAAGGAATCTTGCAATCCCTTATCCACACGGTCATTAAACTTTTCAACACTTGTTTTCATTGCCATGTATGAATACCCTCCTTTTTCAATCATTCAATCTACTTATCGGCTATTAAGAACCTCTGCAATATGCATCACTTTAATTGGCTTTCCCTTTCGATCAATGCGGCCGCCAATATTCATTAAACAGCCTGCGTCAGCACCAATGATGATATCCGCTCCTGTTTCTTCAATATTGCATACCTTTTCATCAACCATTTGCTCGGAAATGTTCCCCATTTTTACCGAGAAAGTCCCACCGAATCCGCAGCATCTTTCTTTGCCGGAAAGCTCTGAAAATTCCAGACCTTTTACATTTTTCAGTAGTTTCATTGGCGCCTCTTTTACACCCAGTAATCTCGTCATATGACAGGACGTATGGTATGTCGCTCTTCCTTCCAGCCGTGCTCCTACATCCTCGATTTGTAAAACATCAACAATGAATTGAGTTAATTCATATGTCTTTTCAGCAAGAGATTTTGCTTTAGGCTCCCAGATTGGGTCACCCTGAAAAATATGCGGATATTCATGAAACATATAGGCACATGAACCTGATGGAGATACTACATACTCCGCATCTTCAAAAGTCGTAATCATTCTTTTCATCGCATTTTTCGTGTCCTCTACATATCCGCTGTTATAAGAAGGTTGACCACAGCAAATCTGTGATTCCGGAAATTCAATTTCACATCCAAGTCTTTCTAATACTTCAACGACTGCTTTTCCTACATCGCTTTGAAACATATCTACTAAACAAGTAGTAAAAAGAGTTACCTTCAAATTTTCTCGCTCCCTTAATAAAATTTATTTCCTATCTCAATATTATCATCAAATCAACAGGTCATCAGATGACTGAAAATTAAAAAAAGTACTTATCTATTATTTTTATATTACTACAACGTTCTCATTGATGATAGTGCTTACAGAAAATTTGTGTAGAAAAAATTGGCTTATCGCCAACTCCTGATTGCAGAATTCTTAGTCTTTCTTGTATCTTCCTCCGTTAGGATATAAGTTCTGAAAAGTATAAAAAAGGAAAATGGTGCCCCTGATAATGACATCATTTCCCTTTTTAACTATTTTTCTTCGTCCGTCTCTTGAAAATATTTACCTAGAATATTTTCCACATTTTCAAGGTGTGAGAGCATCGCTATCCGGGATTTTTCCTCGTCTCTTTCTTCAATAGCCTGATAGATTTGAACATGCTCTCGATATAACTTTTCAATCGTTGTTTGTTTGGAGAACAACCATAACCGTCTTGTTTCTTTCATCGTTTCAATCATGAGTTCGGAAATTTGATCTAATATAGTTGATAATAATGGATTATGAGATGCTGCAGATAAAGCTAAGTGAAATTTGAAGTCTGCTTTCTCACCTAATTCTTCATCACCTTGTACCGCCTTCATTTCATCAAGAGCTTCGGCCATAGCTTTAAGATCTTTTTCATTTCGATTTTTTGCTGCAGATATAGCTGCGCCCGTTTCAATAATTTTCCTGACTTCCAAAAGATGTAAAACATCCTTTTTGTTCATAAGAATGGCAGATGAAAGAGGAAACATGATCTTTCTTGCTTCAAACTCCTTAACAAAAGTCCCTTCTCCTTGTTTTATTTCAACTAAGCCCATTGCCTTTAAAGCGGACAATGCCTCTCTTATAGCTGATCTGCTAACCTGAAAGTTTTCTGCTTGCTGTTCCACCGATTCTAGCCTATCACCAGGCTTTAATTGTCCTGTTCGAATCATTTCATGTAAGGCTTCTGCCACTTCTTCATATATTTTTTTCGGTTTGATTCGTTTATATTCCAACCTATTCCACCTCATTAGATGCTTGCATTAATACCTATAGTATACATCATTATTTACAATCTGCTTAACTTTCAATTATTTCATCACGGTACATTAAAATGAAAAAAATTCAAAAAATTGTTGAATTTTTGAAAATTGATAAATATAATCTTATCATACAGTCATCTGATGACCTTATCTATTAAATGCATCAAATTTTGAAAGCGATTACTTTCAGAGGTGATTAAATTATAGGAGGAAGAGACTTTGACATTTGTACAAAATTTTACAGTTGTTGGTGACAATCTTGCTTTAACCGCAATCGTTGCCCTTATTCCAATTCTTTATTTTTTCTGGGCGTTGGCCATTAAAAGAATGAAAGGCTATATTGCCGGGTCAACCACTTTGCTTCTTACATTAGTACTTGCTGTATTCGCGTTTAAGATGCCTGTTGTGACAGCGGTGATGTCAGCAACACAAGGAGCTGTGTATGGTGTATTACCAATTGGCTGGATCATTATTACATCTGTATTTCTTTATAAGCTTACAGTCAAAACAGGACAATTTGATATTATTCGCAGTTCTGTTTTATCGATTACGGAGGATAGACGCATACAGGCGTTACTCATTGCCTTCTCTTTTGGAGCATTTCTTGAAGGTGCTGCTGGATTTGGTGCACCTGTTGCAATTTCGGCTGCCTTATTAGTTGGTCTTGGATTTAACCCTTTATATGCAGCTGGTCTTTGTTTAATTGCTAATACAGCACCCGTTGCATTTGGTGCAATTGGTATTCCGATTATTGCAATGGAGGGCCCTACAGGTATTCCTGCTACGGAAGTTTCAAAAATGGTTGGCCGTCAATTACCGTTCCTATCCGCTTTTATTCCTTTTTATCTCATTGTCATGATGACAGGCTTTAAAAAGGCATTTGAAGTGATGCCTGCCATTCTAGTTTCCGGTTTGACTTTTGCTATAACACAATATTTATCTTCTAACTTCTTAGGACCTGAATTACCAGATATTCTTTCCGCTTTAGTATCATTATTTGCATTGGCTATTTTTATGAAATTTTGGAAGCCAAAAACTATTTATCGTTTTTCTGCAGAACACGAAATAGCCGCAACTACGGCAACAACTTTGACAACAACTACATCAAAACAAAAACATAACTCGTACACCAGCGGTCAAATTTTTAAAGCATGGTCTCCATTTTTAATTTTGACTGGATTTATTTCTATTTGGGGAATTCCAACTATCAAACTAGCTTTAAGTGGTCATTATGAAGGAACAAATGCCATTTTAAAAACAATCAACTCACTTGGACATTTTCTCACATTTACTCCAGAAGTCCCATGGCTGCACAACAAAGTTATTGGCGCTTCGGGAGAACCAATCGCTGCTATATACAAGCTTGAAATTTTGGGTGCAGCTGGGACAGCCATTCTTTTAGCGGCGATTGTCACAAAATATATTGTCTCAATCTCTTGGCGCGATTGGGCATTAACATTCGGTGAAACAGTGAATGAATTAAAATATCCAATCATAACAATCGCCACTGTTGTTGGATATGCTTATGTAACCAACGCATCTGGAATGACCACGACTCTTGGAATGGTCTTAGCAAAAACAGGAGCACTATTCCCTTTCTTTGCTCCAGTCCTAGGATGGCTCGGCGTATTCATCACAGGCTCAGATACATCCGCAAACCTATTGTTTGCCAAATTACAACAAGTTACAGCGACATCGATTGGTATGGATCCAGTACTCGCACTTGCCGCTAACTCATCAGGTGGGGTAACCGGTAAAATGATTTCACCACAATCGATTGCCGTTGCCTGTGCAGCAGTTGGATTAGCTGGTAAAGAATCAGATTTGTTCCGCTTTACCATTAAGCATAGTCTTTTCTTATTATTACTGATCTGTATCATCACGTTCCTGCAAAGTAATATATTAGCTTGGATGATTCCTTAAAATAAAAATAAAGCACTTCCAATCTTAATTGACATTAATAGTGATAGTAAAATCTTGCAATCTATTGTTGAAAAGGTTTTATTAAATTCAAATAGTAAATCTCAACAGGGTCAGAGCCACTTACAAATATCCTGATTGTGAGGAATGTCAAAAATTCAAAGGAACTAACGCCGCTCGTTCTTCATTCTCTGGTTGAGAAGATTACTTGCATTCACGATGGCACCGTCCATATTCAATAAAGTTTTGTAAATTCGTTAAAGAAACATGAAAAGGCAACGCCCCCAAAGGGTTAGTTGCCTTCTTTTAAATAAGTTGCGAGATACACTCAACATGTGTGGAGTTGATAGTATTAACAATATTAATAAACGAAGGATTGCATTTGCTCCAAATACAGTCAAGTTTATTATTCCAAATTTAAATATGTTTCCAAAATTATGTTACGTGCAAAATACCAGTTCAATAAAGTTAATATAAGTATTAGGAACTCTTGATATATAAAAGATTCTTCTATAAAATTTGATGACCTGTAAGGGACTTGCCCCCCCTGTCAATGTTGCATATTTCATCGGATTATAACAGTTCGAACAAGAAAGCATTGATATAATGCGCCTCGTTTATAAGAATAACTGTTCTGTTCGCTAGAATTGGGGACATATTCGGCATATTGTACCCCAATATATCCCTAATTCATTCAAGCCTATTGAAATGTCTTAAAATGTTCAAGTGTAGTTCTGTGGCCTTCTATGATATTGGAGGGGGTAGTATATATTTTGGGATTGTAATTTTTAATTCCAAACATAAAAAAATTCGCCCTTCACAATGAAGTCATCATTCTAGACCATTTTATCATCTCTTGTTAAACTATACTGCTTCGTTAATTTAAGAAGAACGAATCAACAACACTCTTTAGCAGAGCTTTTTAAAAAAATTAAATATCTGGTTTCATTTTTTTTATTTCAGTAAGTGCTTGTTTTACTATTTTTTGGTTTTGTTCATTTTGATTCGAGGCAGCAATCTGTTCTAATGCATTTTTCAATATATTAATCTGCTTTTCATAAAATTCAAGTAGTTTCTCCACATTAGCACCTCTTACTATATTAAGATTATTCTCTCAATTCACTGAGCAATTACTATTATGATTCAATTAATTGTAAAACAAACTACAGCAATCTTCAAAATCTTGTATTACAAGATTTCACAATCAATAAACCCACAAAATTGGCTGTGCCATTTTGTCACTTTTTTTGCTCCTTTTTAATATCTTACATAATGAATCTTACTTAAAAATCAAAAAGCACATTATTCTGTTTCCCCGTTCGATAATATTTTATCCCACTCTTTTCCCCCGTTTTCACTGATAAAAACATCATTTTTAACTGTCACTATCATCATTTCACTTTCTTTTTGAGGATTGGAATTCACGTAAATAGGTGAATTTTGATTTTCGAAGGAAATAGAAGTGAATTTATTAACCATCTTATTATTCAAGTTCATTTCATTTAAGGTCGTTTGATTATCTTCAATCATAGAATATATTAATGAATCTTTCTTAAAAGCTAACGAAGTAATAGGTCCTTTTGTTTGAATGTGAGAAAAGTCCATTCCATAGTTTTTAGATAAGAAAATCCCTTGCTCTGTATATATAGCCATTGTATTATCATCTGAAGGATGTACAGCAAATCCACCAACGGAGGAGGAAGTTAATCCGTTAAGTTGTAATTGCACCCAGTCTTTGCCCTTATTCTTAGAGTAAAAAAAGCCAGGTCCTATTTCTGAATTTTTCACTTCATTTAACACATAAACCGTTCCTGTCTCATAACTGGCACCTAAATAATGAAAATCTATTTCCCCATAAAAAGCTAATTTATCTAAACTTTCCCCTTTATCTTTACTTTCTACAAGACCTAAAGGATTTTTCAAACCAGATCTTGGTTCAGGGTGACCACTAGAATAAAAACCTTCTTTAGTCGGCTGAAATCCCATATAGTCATGGTTATTCCTGGTTGTTTTATACCAAGCCCCACCTTGATATTCTAATAGCCCTTCATGAGTGGCTAATACAGGAATTCCCCCTTTCCCCCAATATCCAGCTCCATGAATATGATTTATTTCTTCATCTTCAGCTTTTACAAAAAAGGCTTTTTGTTCATCACTTGAGCATCCGACTAAAAATATTATTAGTATTGTGAAATGTAGTACTCCCCATTTATATCTTTTCACTGTTATACTTCTCCCTTTTTAAAATTCCTATATTATGTTTTAAATCCACCCTATTATTTTCACTCTTTGCTCATCCACTTATATCCAACTCCCCATATTGTTGAAAGATGCTGATCGATAGGAAAGTTTACTTGTCTAAGTTTGTCACGGACATTTCGAATATGAGAGTCAACTGTCCTGTCTTCTGTAAATGATTTATCCCCCCAAATTCTTTCCAGTAAATGAGACCGCGAAAAGATCTTGTTAGGGTTTTTTAAAAATAAACCAATCATCGAAAATTCTTTAGGAGTAAGTTGAATCGGTTGTTCCTCATAGGTTAACTCGTGCGATTCTTCATTCCACAAAAGTCCTTTAAAATAAACTTCTGTTTTATCTTTATCATTGGTTCTCCTAAATAAAGCATCCATTCTTGCCAGTAATTCTGCTGCATCAAATGGTTTTGTCACATAGTCATCTGCGCCAATTTGTAATCCTTTTACTATATCTGATTTTTCATTTCTAGCCGTCAACATAATAATTGGAACATCTGAAAATTCTCTGATTTGGCTACAGGTACTCCATCCATCCAATTCGGGCATCATCACATCTAATAAAATTAAATCAACCTCCGAATTTTTCATATAAGCAATGGCTTCTCTGCCCGAATTTATTTTGATACAATGATAAGTTGGCGATAAGTATATGTTTAATAATTCAAGCATCTTTGGTTCATCATCGACAAGCATTACCGTTTTCATTCCGTCATCTCCTCTATTGTTATTAGAAAAGTAGTTCCTTTTCCTAACTCACTCTTAACATTAATATTTCCATCGTGAGCTTCTATAAGTTCTTTAACAATGGATAACCCCAAACCCGTTCCTCCAGAATCCTTAGATCTGGACTTATCTACCCTATAAAAACGCTCAAATACAAAAGGGAGATCTTCTTTCGGTATCCCATACCCCTCATCCTTTATTTCAATTAGCACTTTTCCTTTTTCTCGTTTCACAAAAATCTCCGTTTTAGTATGTGGTAGTGAGTATTTGATTGCATTATCCAACAAATTTAAAACCACCTGTTTGAATCTCATTGGATCTACCATGACTGTCAAGCTGTGTGAGCAATGTATTTCAAATTCTATTTCTTTTTCCTTAAAAACAGGAAGTACCTTATCATAGATAGAATGTAAAAACGAGCAAAGTTCAACTTGCACACGATTTATAGCAAACGTATTTTTATCTATTTTGGCTAAATCAAACAGATCTTTTATCATATCAGCCAATTTTTCAGATTCCTCATAAATAATTCCTAAATACAAATCTCGATCGATTTTTTTTATTTCTTTGCGTCTAGCTACATCCGCATAACCTTTGATATAGGTTAGAGGAGTTCTTAATTCATGTGATATACTGGCCAAAAACTCAACTCTTTCTTCTTTCAAGTGCTTTAAGTCTGCTGCGAGAATTTTTATAGATCGGGATAATTCCCCCAGTTCATCATCTCCCATGTCTGGAAGATGAACAGAAAAGTCACCTTTGCTTAGCTTTTCTGTAGCTTTCTTCATTTGAATAAGAGGAGTCGTCAATGCTTTTGATAAGAATAAAATACATATAATCAATAGGGTAATTGTTATAATTGCAGCTGCTAAAAAGTGGTGGTTCAGTCTAGAAATTAAATTCTGCACCTGATCGGTACTCCGAAACATGTATACATACCCTTTTGGATTTTCATTTATAGAAAACGGAGTAACAGTGGAAATGTATTTCTCGCTTCTCCACCTGTCTTCTAACACTCTCCCAAAATATGGTACATCCTTAATGCTATGGGATATGACTTGCTCCTCTGCTTTATCTAATTTAGAGGAAGCAATAATTACATTTTGATTTAAGTCTGTGATAATAACTTCCGTATCAGTTTTTGATTCCATTAGAGCGATATGGTGCAGTGTTTCTTTATTGTAGGCATCCTCAAGAACATCTCTATGACTATTCCCTCTAGCTTGTAGAGCCTGTAATTCCTCTTCAATTCTAGAATTCACAATACTTGTATGAAGAAAAAAGAATAAAAATACTTCGAGAATTAACATCGCACCTAAAAACCACAGACTGAATTTTAGGGATATTTTATTCAAAATAATCACCGCTTTTTAAAAATTTCTATTAACTAAAAATACCATGAATTTGTGCAGTTTCTAAGGAGTTTTAACGTTTCTTTTAAGATGCTGAATCTTACTATACTGAAGTTTGGGAAATCCTAATAAAATAATAATCGTAATCGGACATTAAAAAAGACAAGAAGAATAGATCTCCGTGTCTTTTATACATTATTATCCTTTTTAATAACCTAAATACTTTGGTCGATGCAATGGATTAAACGTACTTCAATATCTTTTGCAAACTCTTTTATTTTCATATCATTCAAAACTGATATAAGAGCTGTTGGTCTTGGTAGTCCAATTTTCGTTTTTCCTTCATCATCATATACAACTATCTTACAAGGTAAAAAGTAGCCAGCAAGCTTATTCTCTTCAAGTACACGTTGAGCTTCGAAAGGATTACACACTTCTAATACCTTATAATCCTTTTCAAATTTAAGACCTTTTTCTTGTAGCTTATGTTTAATATCAAATGCCCATAACACTCCAAACTGCTCAGTTTTTAAATTTTCCTCTAAAGCTTTTACCGTATCTTCAATACTTTTTGATGTTTCAATCGTATAATCAAACATAATTTTCATGCTCCATTAAGAATTTTTTGTGAACTATTGATGTGTTATTCCTAATCGTCTTTTTTCCATTCTCGTATCTCTACTCTGAGACATACTTATATACTCCCCAATCCTTCTATGTTTAATGTAGGATTTTTTATCAAATGAAGCAGTTTAATAAGAAATTTCCCCTGTATATTCAAAATTATTAAATTCATACTCTATTCTTGCGAGATTAACTCAATATATCCATATTATCTACCATAAAATATGGATAATAAAAAAAGCTCTGACACTATCAAAAATGTCAGAGCTTTTTTATTAATTCGTAATATTCATTTCAACGTTTTTTCTCTTAGAGCGAATATTTACAAAGAAAAAAAAGGCGACTAGGAAAATAAAAAGAATAATTCCCACAATTTCAAAATCAAGTTCTGCCCAAGGATTAAAGAAGGTAAAGGCTAGGTAAAAGGAAACTCCATACGCTAAGACTACAATCACCCATCCCATTAGTCTTGATGCAGATTGTCCAAGTTTGCTTGACTGATTCACCATTTTATAGACAATCATGGAATCAATTGTATCTGTAATCATCATACCAAACATAAAAACAAGTCCTAAAATTAAAGGAGTATATTTACCTGAGTTACTTGCTGCCAAGGACCAGACAGCTGTTTGACTAACCGTCTCAGCAGCTAAGGCAAACAAAGCCCCTACTAAAATGATAACAAAGGGATTCGTTGTTCCCTTCGCAACTTTCGGAATAAACTTTCCCTTTAATCCATTAAGTTGAAACTCTTTGTTAGTATTTCTAGTGCGTAACAGATTATAAGTATTTAATGTGCCAATGAGGAATAAAGAAATAATCGATATCCATGATGCAAAATTATCGAAATAAGTTGGGAATGAAAAGTTCTTCAACACCATTCCCAAAATAACAGCTGTCACTGCCACCATTCCTCCATGACCGAATGAAAATAACGTACCAACCCATCGTGCAAACGGACTGCCCACTCTCCAATTATAACGAGTTTGTCCATCAATGAAAGCCAGATGATCTGCATCTAAACCATGTCGTAGTCCTAATAAAAAAACAAGTAAAAAAGTGATAAAGTTTCCATGTACAAATTCCTCCTTTTATAAGCAAAACAATACAAAAAATCCTCAACCTTTGCTAGATTGAGGATGTACGGATATGTATAGATAGCCAGCAAAATAGAAACATTAAGTTGCCACTCTATCTTCGTACACCACTCCTTTCCTCGAAGGTATTTTGGTGAACAATCTAGGTAGGTCTCCTGGCTTTTGAATCATTGCGCTCTATCGTCTTCCCCAATTTTACAGTTGAGTGACATACATGATAGAGAACTCCTCAATTACAGTGGCGGGACCGCTCAGGATTTACACCTGATTCCCTGTTACCCCTTGTTTTTACAAGGGAACCTAGTTTACTTAGGATATAATTCTACAGTTAATTATATTTAAAACCCTTTTGGTTTAAAAGGTAAATTTTTGTCCACATCATATAACTGTTAACTGTTCAAGTCTTCATTGTGGGTACAGAGCATGAAGTAACACTGAAAAATGCTTGTCCCTTAGTTCTTAAAGTATTTGAAAGGTTAAAACAATGTGAACTAGATTTGAACTTAGTTTGCTATGAACAGTGGGAAATAATAAAATGACTTTGTTCTTCAACTAACAAGTGCTTTGTTAAGAACACAATAAAAAACAATCAAACTTTTTCATAAAAGTTCTATATGTATTCAAAACTATAGCATCCATTTTAATCAATCTTTTTTCTAAATGGATTATTTCAACTTTCTATAAAATGTAAGTTCACGTGATATTTTTGATTTCAAAGCTACAAAAAAATCCGCTTTATCATTAAAATTAATTAATATATTGTTTCGCTCCTATGTAACGCTTTGACCAATACGAATTATCCATGGAGCTTATGCTTACACCATAGGTAGATTGACTATGAATAAACTGTCTATTTCCAATATAAATACCTGCGTGAGAAGCACCTGGTTTATAAGTTTCATAGAATACTAAATCCCCTACTTTTGGCGTTGATACTGTTGTTCCCTGTTTATAAATTTCCGCAACCGTTCTTGGTAGATTGATTCCTATACTTTGCTGAAAAACATATTTTAGATATCCACTGCAATCAAAACCTGATGGTGAAGTTCCTCCCCATACATATGGCACACGCAAATATTGCTTAGCATTATCAACAAGCTTGTTCGTTGTTGACTGGTTGCTAGTTGATACTGCTACACTATTTTTTTGAACTCCTAGTGCTTTAAATGTGTTAGGTCCTACAATTCCATCAGCCTTTAAGTTATTAGCCTTCTGAAATTTAATAACAGATTTTTTTGTAATTGACCCATAATAGTTAGTAATAGTTTTATTAGTAAAATAGCCTTTTTTCTTTAACACAGTTTGTAATTCTCGAACATCTTCATGTTCCATTCCACTTTTTAATGTTCGATCCCCTAAAGCTGCATTACTATTGATAGGACTACTTAATACTGTTCCAGCTATTACAAAGCATGCTACCAATCTTTTCATTTTCTCCCCCCTAAATTCCAATTTATTATATTTATCGGAATGATAGCATGTTATTGTTACAACCCTATTTAACAAACAAAACATTTTTGTAACAAAAGTGTGCAAAAAGTGTGGAGATTGAGATTATTTTGTTATATTTTGTGACCGATTGTTTCAAAAACGAAGAAAATTTTATAGAAAAATGACAAAATATAAAAGTAGATTCTTCGTGCTTTAGTTATCATGCCATTCATTATAGATATATAGATCTATAACAGAAATCTGAACTTCTATTACAAAATAGTTCCACAATTCTAGCGATTGATAATAAAATTATTTGATGTCCGGGACTGGGAATTACTTATCTATCTTTATTTGTTTGACATTTCAATATTTTCTTTCTATATTGAGAGTAATTATTTATGTTAATAGTTTGTAAAAATTAGGAGTGCGGATATGATTTTTGAACTTGATGATAAAGCAAAAAGCTGGATTGAATCAAAAGGAAAACATCTGACAGTTAATATCGTTGAAGTAAAAGGATGTTGTGCAGTAGGGGTACAGGATTTACTGGCTATTCCCAAGAAACCAAAAGATTTGAATCGCTATAACGAGTTTAAAATAGATAATGTGTCTATATATATTCAAAAAAATATTAAGGTACCGGATAAGATTTCTCTTAAAATGTCAGGGATTGGGTTTTTTAAAGGCATTTCAGTGAAATTAACTAGTTAATAAATAAGATCTATGAACAAATGGATAATTCACTAAAGGGCAAGTCGTTTTTATCAAATATGTTTAAAATTAACAGGACCTATAGGTACGTCATTAAATTATGGTTCACCGTAAGTGTTAATCAATACTTAATCAAAAAGTAACTAAAAAAAGATTGGCTTAAAGCCAATCCTCAAAATGTTAATTGTAGATAAGAGCATTGCTATAATATCACCAACACCCTCTCTAAAGCGAATCAAATTAAAATTATTAAAGCTTAACCCTTTGCAAACGCACTGCATTTAATACCACCGAGACAGAACTGAATGCCATTGCAGCTCCTGCTAACCAAGGAGCAAGTAACCCAATGGCTGCAATCGGTATCCCCATTATGTTATAAGCAAAGGCCCAGAAAAGATTTTGTCTAATATTTCTCATTGTTTTTCTGCTCATAAGGATGGCATCGGCAATACTGTTTAAATCCCCGCGAATTAGAGTAATATCCGCAGCTTCCATGGCTACATCTGTCCCTGTTCCAATAGCCATCCCAATATCAGCTAGAGCAAGTGCCGGTGCGTCATTAATTCCATCCCCCACCATGGCCACTTTCTTTCCTTCATCCTGAAGTTTTTTTACTTCTTCTGCTTTCCCTTCAGGAAGTACTTCCGCAATGACATGGTCAACACCAACCTGTTTTCCTATGGCATTAGCTGTTCTTTGGTTATCACCAGTTATCATGATAATTTGTATACCCATCTCTTGCAATCTTGTAATAGCTTTTTGAGAAGTATCCTTTATGGTATCAGCCACAGCGATAAGACCAGCATATTGACCATCAACACTAGCTAGCATCGCAGTTTTTCCTTGCCCTTCTAGATCCTCCATGGCTGAAAGAGCTTTGGAAATATCCACATTATTTTGCTTCATAAGCTTCCGAGTTCCTACCAGAATTTCTTTTTGATTGACTATAGTTTTCACCCCATAACCAGGGATAGCTTCAAATTCCTGAACTAAACTAAGTGGTATCCCTCTTGCTTGAATTCCTTGAACAATCGCTTCGGCAAGTGGATGTTCAGATTGTTTTTCAGCTGCCCCAATTAAAGATAGAAATTCTTGTTCATCAACCCCATTTTCTACAAAAATATCAGTCAGTTCAGGTTTACCATTTGTAACGGTTCCTGTTTTATCTAAAATAACCGTATCAATATGATGGGTAGTTTCAAGGTGTTCTCCACCTTTAAATAATATGCCGAACTCTGCAGCACGACCTGACCCAGCCATGATTGAAGTAGGAGTTGCAAGACCTAATGCACATGGACAAGCTATAACAAGAACAGCAATCAATGCCTCAAGGGCTGGTGTAAACTCCCCAGGATTGACCCAGACAATCCAAACGAGGAATGTCAATAAAGCAATTCCAACCACAATCGGAACGAAAACTCCCGATATTTGATCTGCCAGCCTTTGAATTGGAGCCTTAGAACCTTGAGCATCCTCAACGACTTTAATAATTTGAGAAAGAGCTGTATCTCTGCCAATCTTTGTGGCCTTCACTTTGAGAAAACCATTTTTATTTATGGTTGAACCTATCACAGCATCTCCCATGGTTTTATCTACAGGAATGCTTTCTCCTGTTAACATGGATTCATCAACGGCTGAATTTCCTTCAATTACCTCTCCATCCACCGGAACTTTTTCACCCGGCTTTACCAAAAGCGTATCTCCAACGATGACTTCCTCAAGAGGGATTTCAAGTTCCTCTCCATTCCTTATGACTAAAGCCGTTTTTGCTTGAAGTCCCATCAGCTTTTTAATAGCCTCTGAAGAACGCCCTTTAGCTTTCGCTTCAAAAAGCTTACCTAGAATAATTAACGTGATGAGTATCGAGCTTGTTTCAAAATATAATTGTGCTGTATGATGATTCCCAATAGAGATGAAGGCTTGATAAACACTATAAAAATAAGCTGCGGATGTACCCATTGCTACTAATACATCCATATTGGCGCTTTTATTACGAAGCGCTTTGTAAGCACCCACATAGAACTGCTTACCGATAATAAATTGCACTGGTGTTGCGAGTGCCATTTGTATCCATGGATTCATGAGAAATTCCGGCAGGTAAATAAACGATGTAAAACTAAAATGGCTTATCATCGCCCATAACAACGGGAACGATAAAATAACGGAAATGATAAATTTTCTCTTTTGTTTTTGGATTTCTTTCTGACGATAATCCACTGCATCCTTGTTTTCAACCTTAATGATTGCCCCGTAGCCTAGCTTTTCTACTCGTTGAATGATGTCCGTAGGTGAAACTTGGGACGGATCATATTCAACAGTAGCATTTTCAAGGGCAAGGTTTACATTTGCTCTTGATACTCCATCTATCTTATTTAGACCTTTTTCAATCCGCGTTGCACAGGCTGCACAGGTCATTCCTGTAATGGCAAACTCCTTCTTCTCTTTAACTACATCATAGCCTAAATCCTGAATTTTCTTTTCAAAATCCTGAGAGCTTACCTTTTCTGGGTCATACTTAATCACGGACTTTTCTAGGGCTAAATTAACACTGGCTTCCTCCACACCTTCCATTTTTTTTAAACCTTTTTCAATCCGTGTTGCACAGGCCGCACAAGTCATTCCTGTAATTTGCATACTTGTTTCTTTTACATGGTTACTCACTTGGTTCTCACCTCTCCATACCATATAGGGGTATATTTTTTTGAGAAAAAGAAGTGCTTAAAAAGCACTCTTACAACTTTTATTCAACATCGTAGCCTTGGTCATCAATTGTTTCCTTTATTTTTTCGAGAGATACCTTTTCACTATCAAAAGTGACATCTACTTTTCCTGCTTCTAAATGAACTTTTACACTTTCTACACCAGTAAGCTTTCCTACATTTCCCTCAACAGCATTCACACAATGACCACATGACATTCCACTTACATTCAATGTTACGTTTTCCATTTTATTCACTTCTCCCTTTACTTTTTCATTAATTTTTGGATGGTTAATAATAACTCATCAATAACTTCTGAATCTCCCTCATTAAGTCGGTCGACTACACAATTTTTCAAATGACCTTCTAATAAAATTTTGGCTACACCATTTAATGCACTTTGAGTGGCCGCGATTTGGGTGATAACGTCATCACAATAGGTATCCTTCTCAATAAGACCTTTTATACCACGGATTTGACCTTCAATACGATTTAAACGTGTAGTTAAATTCTTTTTTACTGCTTCAGAGTGATGACTTTTTCTTTCAGAAGAGGCCGTTGCACAGCATCCTTCTTCAATGGAATAATCATTTCCCTTTATCTTTTTATCCATATGTTAGCCTCCTTGAATACAAAGTACCATACCCCTGTACCCCATGTAAAGAATAAAATTTTTATTATTATTTTTAAAAGCCTCAATCTTCACTCTATTACTATTTGCTCTTTTAGATTATCTATTCCATACCTATCAAGAAATTTAGAAAAGACTTCTCTCTTCTT
>DATMFE010000496.1:0-4387 GCA_035556295.1 Ureibacillus sp. | reverse complement strand
TTGCGTTACATTGTCAAAAATGGTTGGTCCAACAAAGTAACCATTCCCTTTTACCCTTTCATCTTGACGCCCATCGCGAACTAAATTTGCTCCCTCGCTTAGACCTAATTCAATGTAACGAAGCGTTCGTACTTTGTTACTTTCCCGAATAACAGGACCCAAGAAGACGTTTTCATCTAATCCATTACCAATCACGATATTATTCGCTTCTTTTACTAAGCGCTCAATCAATTCATCTGCAATCTCTTCTTGAACAGTCACAACAGATGCTGCCATACAACGCTCACCAGCTGACCCGAATGCCGCGCCAATGATTTGTTTTGTTGCATTATCTAAATCTGCGTCATTCAGTACGATAGAGTGATTTTTTGCACCAGCTAAAGCTTGTACGCGTTTTAAGTTTTCAGTTCCTTTTTTGTAAACGTATTCTGCAACGGGCTGAGATCCGACAAATGAAATAGCCTTCACCAGTTTGTGTTCTAAAAGACTATTCACCACATCGTGTGCACCATTGACGATATTGAATACCCCTTTTGGCAAACCAGCCTCTTCAAACAACTCTGCTAATCTTGCAGCTAAAAGTGGCGTACGTTCGGATGGTTTAAGTACAAAAGTATTACCACACGCAATGGCTAGTGGGAACATCCAACATGGCACCATCATTGGGAAATTAAATGGAGTAATCCCGCCAATAACACCAATTGGATAGCGATACATGCCGGACTCCATACCTGTAGCAATGTCAGGTAGTTGTTTACCCATCATTAACGTAGGAGCACCTGCTGCAAATTCCACGCATTCAATTCCACGTTGCACTTCCCCATATGCCTCCGAGAAGTTTTTCCCATTTTCGGTTGTCACTAATTGAGCTAATTCATCCCAATGATCGACCAATAACTGTTGGTACTTAAACAGGATTCGAGCGCGTTGTGGTACTGGTGTTTTTGACCAATCTTTAAAGGCTTCATTTGCTGCTTGAACCGCTTGATCAACATCTTCTTTTGTTGATAATGGTACCTCCGCAATAATTTCTCCTGTTGCTGGGTTATAGACTGGCTCTAAACGATTTGTATGTGAATCCACCCATTCACCAGCAATATAATTTTTCAATACTTTTGTATTTGTTGTGCTTGCCATTTCACATTCTCCTTTTAAAGGTAATTTAGTAGATTGTTAAGATGTAAGCGAGTTTGTATCTCTAGAAAATTCATAATCATAACAATAGTGATAGAGATTGATTATTTCCTGTTTGGATGGCACTTTCGGATTATTTGCAGGGCTACCACTTGCAATGGCATCCGTTGCCATCTTTTCAATAACTTCCTGGAATTTTTGTTCATCAATTCCCCAAGTTTTCATATTAGGGATATTTAAGTCATGACAAAGGTTTTTGATTTCATAAATCGTCAAATCAGCCAACTCTTCATCTGTTAATGATGTAGACTCTGGAGAAATAAGACGCCCAATTGTTGCTAATTTCTCAATAGCCGATTCTTTCGTATATTCAAGAACTGCTGGAAGCAGCATCGCATTGGAAACACCATGTGGTACATGGAATAGTGCTCCAATTGGACGTGACATTCCATGAACTAGAGTGGACGGATGCATTACTAAAGGCAATTCCTGCTTGCATAGAAGCAATAGCCATTTTCTCTCTTGCTTCTGTATTTCCTCCATCTTTATAAGCAACTTTTAAATGATGTAAAATAGCTTCAATTGCAGATAGGGCAAGCGTATCTGTAAGTGGTTGTGAGCGACGTGATATATATGCTTCAATTGCATGACAAAGTGCATCTACGCCGGTCGCTGCTGTAACGGTAGGTGGAGATGAAATTGTAAGCAACGGATCAACGATGGCCACTTTTGGTAGAAATGCTGAATGTTTAATCATCATTTTAATATCATCCGTCGTATTCGTAATGACAGTAACGTTTGTAACTTCCGATCCAGTTCCAGCTGTGGTTGGAATGGCAATCAGCGGTATTGCTTTATTTTGTATTGGCGTTTTCCCACCCATATAATCTCCGATATAACCACCATTCGTTGCTAGCACCGCTACTGCTTTTGCAGCATCTATACAGCTTCCTCCACCAATCGCAACGATGACATCACATTGCTCTTCTAAACAAAGTTGGAGTGCTTCTTCCACATGTGCATCTGTCGGTTCGGTGTTTACATCTAAATAAGTCGCGTAAGTAACACCCAACTCAGCTAATATGTCCTGACATGTTTTTACATGACCAATCTTTTCTATTATTCGATCACTAATTAATAATACCTTCTTACCATAAGCAATTACTTGTTCCCCTAGATTAGATAAAGCATTTTGACCGTAAAATACGGAATTTGGTATACTAAACTCCGAAAATGATCTCATATGGTTCCCCCCCGCACATTTTCTTTGCTTTTCGATTCTTATTTCAAAACCAACCAATGACAAAGTAACTGAAACCGGTCATTCTTTTCTAAGATATTAAAATGAGAAAAATATTATGATTTAAATCTATTAATAATTGAATAAATAGAATCCATTAACAAATAAAAAACTCTCACCCCAAGAAAACTATTCTTTGGGATGAGAGTGAGTTGGAATTAGACTATATTGTACCAACTATAATCCAGTCTTTATGGGAAGAAATAAAAGTACCATTATTTCGTTAACTTCCTTGAATTTCAGTTATACTTTTTCCGCCTAAAAATGCATGACCTGTTTTTAATTTTGTTACAGTTGTAAAACCGTATTTCTGATAGACTTTTTCTATCGATTCATTAATTGGAAATACCCAAAGGTTTTCAATATCTCTTTTTGTAACTTCCCCTTGAATATGATGAATCAATTCACCTATTAACCCGCGTCCTCTGTATTCTTCCAATGTCGCGACACTTTCCATCCGCGCTTGTTTACCACTCATAAATATGCAAGCAGTTGCACAAGCAACCCCATCAAATCGTAGTAAATAATGAACAAAGCTAGGATGATCGAATTCCACTTCGAACGCCTTTTCCCTAACCTCTTTTCCACCAAATTCTTTAATACTACATTCAATGGCTAACGCTTCCGAATAATTCTTTCTCGTGACGACTTCAATCGATACATCTTTACGCGCTTCTTTCTTTGATAACTGTTTGTCCCATAATTGAACGGGACTAACTAATTCTTCAAATCCGAAATCATTAGCTTTCAATTGATGAATTAATTCAGATTGCTCTTCTAAGTTATAAATATAAAATCTAGGAATAATTTTTTTTGAGTTATAAAAATTTATTACTTCTTCAATTACAGCTTTTGGATTATTAGTAGCTTCACTTATATGCGCATGATTCGCGTCATAATAATCTGGTTGTGCTTCATTACAGAATAACGATCCCCAGGGCGTATCAGTTCGATGAGTAAATGTCTCTAAATAGGCAAAATCTAGTGAGAAAATGTCTTTTATGTTCATGATGTAATTCTCCTTTATTTTCTAAGATGTTTAATTGTAATTAGTTATCTATCAGATTGAAAAATAATAGTTTTATTAGTAAAGTGATGCTCAAAATACTTTTTTCCATCTAAAAATGCAATTGATCTAGTATCAATTGCATTTTCTACTAAAGGGGTTCATTGTTTCTATAAAGAAAATTTGTTCGGGTGTTGACTTATTTTCCCCAAGGTTGTTCGCCATACCAATTCAGCGAAACTACATCCCCGTCATGATTCATTAATTGATTATATACATATTTAATTTTGTAATTTTGGTATTTTTGTAAATCGATTTTTTCGTGAAGATCCTTTGGTAGTGCGAGTTCACGATCATCGATTAAGAGAAATTGCTCCCCGTTTTTCTCAATTAGGCTTTGCTCTTCAAGTGTGTAAGTACTTTCAATTTGAACATTATTCATTGAATAAAGTCCTACAAAGAAAACACCTACAAAAATGACCGCGACTGTTATTAGGATCAGCTTGCTTTTATTCACTTGCATCACCTCGTACAATTTGACTTAGTATTTTTACGAATCACCTTTAAATAAAGTTTCATTTACTTTACATTAATTCCATTTTTTCAAGTACTAAAACTCTAAGCGATTAATACAATTCTATTTTGGATTCTAATGTTGACTCGATTTCTCTGATTCAACCTTAAAATGAGTTGTGAGGGTTTTGTTATCGTATGAGAAAGAGATCTTATAGTCAATGATTTCGTTGGTGTCTACCTTTCTAATGGAAGTGGTTACAGTACCATCACCGATATAGGTTAACTGACTATCTTCAGCAATATCAAACGTTCTTACACCTTCTACTTCATTTACGGCAAAACAGATTTCATGACTGACAACACCGTAGATAAAAGCAAGATTGCTGCTATTATTCTCTTTTTTGTCATAATAAGAGATTACAGCTTTTAAA
>DATMFE010000495.1:0-2413 GCA_035556295.1 Ureibacillus sp. | reverse complement strand
ACAAGCACAACAAGCTGTCCAACAAGCGCATCAACAATTACAAAGTATTCAACCTTCTACTCTTCAGGAACAACAACAATTGGAACAATTGCAGCAAGATGTCCAAAAGGCCTATCAAAAGTTGCAACTAGAAAGTCAGCAGTTACTTCAAGCGCAGCAATTGGTACAAATTGAAAATCAGCACTTACAGCAAGCGCAGCAGCAACTTAAAAAAGAACAACAAGAAGTTCAACAGGCACAGCAAGAATTTCAACAGGCGCAAGCTATTGCAACGGCATATCAAAATAGCCATCAACAGTAAAATGAATGTTTTGAGGGATAAAAAGAGTGAACATTTAATGTATTAAATGTTCACTCTTTTGTTTTGCCTATTAGGTAGAAGAGCATGCGCACAAAATCAAACATGTGATTGTCGTAATAAGAAAGAGGGATGACGAGTAAAGGCAGATTTGTTAAATGATATTGCTGGCAATAGGAAAATTTTGGGCTTATTTGCTCGGCTCCATAAAATAGGAGAGAAAGCACAGAGGGAACATTAGGATTAGCTAAGAAAGAGGCTAACTTTTTGTACTAAGGCTTACATGTGTCTTTTAAGTATTGTGAAATTATTGATATTATGACGCAATTTACTTGTCGACAAAAATCGACAAAAATTTTATAATAAGTAGAGTAATAATGCTATTACTTTAATTGCTTTCTTTTTTTCATAAACGGTCAGTTTCTTTTTAGTACTGGCTGTCTTTTTTTAGGAAATATCCTCAAGGAGTTTTTTTATATGAAACAAATAGATATTGATAAATTATTGGAGGATACAGATAATGCAGTCGGTGAGACTTGTTTTGTCAATCAAGAAAGAGTAGATATTGATCAACTGCTTGAGCAAACAACAGATGTGTAAGAATCTTAGAAGTCTGTCAATAATTAGATTCAATGACGAAAAACACCTAAATGAGGTGTCTTTTTTTATACTTTTTTAAGTTTGTATGGAATGATGATAATCTTCATTACCCATTATATGTTTGTAAACGATTCGTGTTATGTTAATGGGGGTTATCGATGTATCTCTACATAGAGGCCTGTACTATTCGAACTGTTGAAACTTGAAGCGCTAGCGTTTTTTTTCTTTTACGGAATCCATTGACATATGCTCTTCAATAGATTTTGATGTAATTATGTATTAAATGGAGGAGGAAACACAATGTCTGAAAAACATCAGCATGCTTTGTATATAGTAGATTTTGTCACAACGGGATTTAACGCTACTTTTGTGAAAATAAAGGGGTATGATGCCATTTTAGAGAGAGAATTTGAAGGAGAAGTTAAATTTTTGGATGATAGGCCTTTTGGAGATATCGTTCATCCTGAAAGGTCTTTATTATCTCCTGAATGCAGGCAATATGTTCAAGAGCGCTTATTGAACAAATATCATGCAGGGGAATTTAATTAAATCAGAATAACAAGTGTAACAGCTCAACATCATCGAGCGATAGGCAGATAAGTTGGATAATAGAGATGCAGTTAATAAGAAAGAGGGCTGCTTTAGAAAAGGCTATATTATAAGGAGCGTCTCGTTAATTCTTTTATGTAAGGGCTTTGTTAATGAATATTGTTGGTTTATACGATTTTTAACAAAGTCTATTTAATATAACCTTAGCTAAAGCGGTGTTAGTAAACTACAAGTAATTAATTGTTGTTAATTTCCCCTCTCTAAATTAGTTATTTATTCTTATAACATAAGATGTACGATTAGAACTTTGTGGTCTGTTTTTCTATAGTGCATTTCTAGAGAACCTGGCTGAGGAGGTGCGTTTTCGTGAGTATCCTATATATCTTCAGCTTGTTAAGTAGACATAAGAATGTTCATCAGTTAATTTTTCACTCCGACTAGATGGGGTCATGTCGGAAAATTAATCTGGGTGTATATAATTATAGAGGGATGATGGCGAATAAGGCTAAGAATTGTAGCACCTTTCTTCCATAATGTGCATAAAATAATGGTGCAGAACAAGTAAGTTGATTACGTCCTTTAAAAATGGACAAGTATGATATCATTGCTAGTCTGACATCGTTTATTTAAGGGGAGAATGTAATGGTTAAAGACCTCTTAACGTTACTAGCTGGTTTTTTATCAGCTTTATTATTTTTCCTAAGTACAATTGGGATTAAATTGGACTGGTTTACTGAAGACAGTATTAGTGCATTTATTTGGTTGCTATCTGCGTTTATCACATTGGTTGTTAATATATATGCGGTATATAAAAACACATATGTGTTGACGAAAAAAGCAAGAATTCAAAAAGAAGAATTAGAGAAAAGAGGGTTAAAATAAAAAAAAAGCGCGAGTTGCGCTTTTATTGAATATGACGATATAATCCGATGACTTTTCCAAGAATAGTTACATCGTGTAAAAGGA
>DATMFE010000494.1:0-2695 GCA_035556295.1 Ureibacillus sp. | reverse complement strand
TCGCAATTTGCCAAAGAAGGAATGCACAGAATGCGGGAAGCATATGCAAGAGCAAGCAGAAAGTTACATGATGGACTGTGAACAATGTTTATCCAAAAAAGAAAAGTAAAGTTTGTTAACCCTCCAGCATATTGCTGGGGGGATTTTTACTTTCATAACCATGATATGTTGTGAAGATTTGCACTTACATCTAAAGGGGAAGGTTAATGCAAGAAAAGTTGTGTATCGTTTACAAAACTTTTCTTCGTCCATTTGACGAAATAACTAGACAAACTGAAGTTGAGTTCTATTGTAAGGTAACTCTTCTTTTTCTTTTTATCATTTAATAAGTTGAGAATGTAAAGCTTATATATCATTTGGGTTCTTAGTTCAAAAAGTAAAAAAGCAGTACCCCATTATAAAAATGTTGGTACTGCTATATTGAGTGGCAAGTTTTTTAAAATTAGAACGTGCTTGCTACTTTAACGGCTTTTTCAAGCCCAGCGGCAATAATTTCTTCTGCTTTATCTGGAAATTGGTTGTGACCTTCAATCACTACTTTCTCTATTTCTTTAACACCGAAGAAGCCCATCATACTTGCTACATATTTAACAGCCATTTCTACTTCAGCTCCTGGTCCTTTTGAATATACACCGCCACTTGCATTTAATAATGCAATTCTCTTATTTCCAATAAGACCTAACGGACCTTCTGACGTATATTTAAATGTTTTTCCCGCACGGTTTAAGTAATCAATATATGTGTGTAGTACAGCTGGGATTGTTAAGTTCCATAAAGGGAAACCAAATACAACTTTATCAGCTTCAAGGAATTGTTCTAAATATTTATTAGCAACAGCTACTGCTTTTGCTTCCTTTTCTGTTAACTCAAGTCCTTTACTCGCCTTAAATGTGCCGTTAATCATATCTACTCCTACGTATGGCAATTCTTCATTGTATAAATCAAGCTCTACTAGTGTATCATTTGGATTTGCTTCTTTATAACTCTCTAAAAAAGTCTCATATAATTTTACACTAACTGCTTGATTTGCTGGACGATTGTTTGCTTTTACAAATAAAACTGTTTTCATTTTCTTTTCCTCCTGCTACTCTCTCTTATGTTGTTATAAATTTACTCACTTAAAATGCATACCATTAATTAGGGGTACCGCGATACTTAGGGTTTTTTCGTCATTATTTATGACAATGTAGCAAAACATTCACATTAACATATTTTTTTAAAAGAATACTCCATTTCTCCTGCTAGAGCTTCAGGAGTGTCACCAGTTTCTCTAAAATCATGCGTATAAATTTGTTCAAACGCACCAAAATTTACTTGTTTATAAAATTCAAAACAAGGGAATCCATCATGTGCTCCTTGCATAACAATACTACCATCTTCTTTAACCTGTACATTTAATAGGTAGTCAACAGGAGGCGCATATACATTTAATGGGTTGCTTGCACTTGCACTCATTTGAAACTTAACGTCATCAGAACCCCATACAATATTAGTGCACAAAATACCTTCTGTACTTGCTTTTCCAGTTCTTTTATTAACGGAGCCATCAGGATATGTCACTCTTTCTGTTGTTATGCCAGTATTCGCGTATGAGAAAATTTCTTTTTTATAAAAATCTACAACTACTTCTTGTTCAATTCTTGAACGCATTGTGTTTACAGCATAAGGTGTATATTCACGTGAGTCACCTTCGAATTGGATTACGCATCCTGTTTGTATATCCTTCTTGGGTTCAGTCCAAGACATCGGAATAAATACACTTGCTCTAATTTTAACAATGTGAATCATATAGAACCTCCAAATTGAATTGATTTTTTTGGAACCTATTTTTTTAAGCAAAACAATCAATGTAGTCAACTTGATTGACTACATTATGCATAGTACAATGGGAAGTAAATAAAGTCAACTTAATTGACTTGTTTAAAGGGGTATATTTATGAATCATCAAGAATTTAATGAATTGGACCTTACATCACTTTTATCATTATCCTTTAGTACATTGATTGATGAACTACATGACAGATTGAGTGAATTAGGGTTTGGAGATATTAGACCTGCTCATGGTTTTATGCTTAAATATATCACTCCTAACGGAGCAACAGGTATAGACCTAGCAGATTATTTAGGAATTACAAAGCAGGCTGTAAGTAAAATGGTTGATTATCTTGAAAAAAGTGGTTATATTAGGCGCCAAACTCATCCAACTGATAAAAGGGGAAAAATTATTGTTTTAACGGAACGTGGTTGGTTAGTAGTGAAAGCAAAAGAGAAAATACTAGATGAGATTGAGGGACGCTGGATTGATAACATAGGTGAAGAACGAATGAAAATGCTCAAAGAAGATTTATCAAAATTAGTTTATACAGAAAATAAAGGTGAATTATCATTGAGGTCAAGACCTGTCTGGTAAAAAATAGTACCAAAAGTAGCTGCAATGTTTGTGAAAAAATGAACTTAAACTAACAGGTGCAAGAGTGAATACAGCAACGCAGTAGAGATGTGTTGCTGTTTATAGATTCACAAGGGATTTATTGGCTCTAGCCACAACAAACACGCAAGAGCTAAAGTTTCGGCTGCCATTTTGGCGCCAGTGTTTATTGAGCTAATAGAGAAGGTTATTTGAAGAAGATATTCCTTATGTTGCACTGATATTTTGTCCAATACATATACATAGTGTTAATTGAGTTGCCTTTTT
>DATMFE010000493.1:0-1892 GCA_035556295.1 Ureibacillus sp. | reverse complement strand
TATCACAGAACTGTTTCTAAAAGAAATGCATAAGAAGTGGTTTTAGTGTGAAAGCAGGTATTTCACTAACTGGTGCTTATGTTAAAGAAGGGATGGCTGCGGCGATCCCGTTTTCTTATTGTACTAACGGGCAGTTTAGTTTAATAAGAATTAAGTGATTTTAGTTTTAAGAACTTATTATAGTTATTCCATTAAAGGGCGCTTTAGTTTAATAAAGCAACAGTAGAAGAGTGATAAGAAAAAAGGACTCGATTCCACTAAATAGGAATCGAGCCTATATAATTAAACCCACCAGCACCAATGTGTTGCCACATACACTCGACATATTGTGAAGTAGTTACTTGGTTGGAATTAATATAATTAAATTAAATAAATAAGCAGATGGTTTAGAAGTGCGATGATGCATTTCTAAACCATCTGCTTTTACATTTATGCTAGTTTAAATCATGTAAGAATGGTAGTAAGTAGGCGTAGAATTAATTTGAGAAAGAATAGATGATTTTATATTATCGAGAAGCTTAATAGACCTTGTTTTATTTGTCTAACTTAGTTTCTAGAATTCAAGCAAATGCCCTATAATTATTGTCCAGTTTAGTGTTGATATTCCATTACTTACGGAAATTTTCTGATTATTTTACTGGATAAATTCCCCTTCTAGTGTATATTTAGGATAAATAAATAAGTACGCAGGAATGGCTGCGTTAGTTGAAAGGAATATACAATGAGAAGGATTATTTTATCGACAGAGAGTGGAGCGGATTTACCGAAAGACCTGGTTGAAAAATATCAAATTCAAGTAGTACCGATGCACGTCATCATGGATGGGAAGGATTATTTAGATGGTGAGCTATCTGTAGAGGAAGTTTTTGATTATCATAGTCGCACCAAAAAAATACCATCTACAACAGCAACGAATGTACATGAGTATCATGAATTGTTTACGAAAATTAGAATAAATTTTCCTGATAGCATCATTATTCACATTGGATATACGTCTAAAGCATCTGCTTCCTTTCAAAGTGCGTTAATTGCAGCGGAAGATTTTGAAGATCTTTTCCTAATTGATACGCTAAACGTTACAGGTGGATTAGCTGCAATCGTGATGTATGCGGTAACTATACTTGAGGAAGAACCTTCCATTAGCCATGTTCACTTAATAGAAAAAATAGAATCCGTGGTCCCTAAAACAAGGCTGGCTTTCATCCCCGGCAGTTTAGACTTTCTAAGAGCGGGTGGACGGGTAAGTAACATTGCTTATATTGGAGGGTCATTGTTAAAAATAAAACCCTGCATCGAATTAAAAGAAGGAAAGCTAGTTTCCACTAGAAAATATCGTGGAAATATAAGCATAGTTGCGGAAAAGCTCATGCAAGATTACTTAAACCAATACAATATTGATAGAAAACAGCTGTATTTGATCTACTCTATCGGACTTGATGAAAGTATTAAGAAACGAATGGATGAAATTGCAAAGGAAACAGGATTCGAAAATATAACATGGATGCAAGCAGGTGCAATGATTTCTACCCATGCTGGACCTGGAGGTTTTGGGATTGCAGGACTAGAATATTAGAAATAGCTTTGAAAAAGACATCTTTGACATATAAAATCATTTATAATTAGCCTTCACGTGGTTACTAAAAAAATATTAGCTCAGTGTCTAAATAGAACCGAGCATTTTCTCTAAACTCACCAACACCTCTTGTGTTGCCACATACACTCCGCGCATTGTGAGGCTGTCGCGTGGTTGGAGTTAGTGTAAGTAAATAAAAAATAGCTGTGTTGAAAATCCTTATGTGAATCTTAGCCTCTCTGCTTTTTTAATTTAAAATTTTAAATCGCTAGTTTTATTTATTTAATTCCTTATATAAAACATATTTTAAAGCAGAGAT
>DATMFE010000492.1:0-18361 GCA_035556295.1 Ureibacillus sp. | reverse complement strand
ATCCCAAGTAATAATCAATAGGAGGGATGCATATCCCTTTAAAATCCTTATCTGATGTTTCTGTGTTTGTACCATAGGCATAACTTCCTGTTGGAGATAAAATGATTGTTCTTTCTTCTAACCAATCTAAATTGGATTGATTTAATTTTAAGTCCGTCATTAACTACGCTCCTTCCTTTACATCATGATGTTTGCTTCGCATTATTCACTAAGCTAAGTTAGCCATCTATACTTCGCAATTCCACGAAAGGAATTGTGGAATATAGGAAGCTTAAGGACAGTAGTTCAATTCTTAGGTTTTATCGTAAACCTAATACCTATCCTTTCTTTGTTAAATGACCTTATTAATTATGCGAGCGTTGGCTCATTTGTGTGAGTCAACACTCAACAACACTATATAAAAAGCCATCTTTCAAGAAAACAAATCAGCACCACTTTCCCCCTGCATAAATTGCGTTATATACACGCTGTTATGCGATTGGAAAGTGGTGCTGTTATGAAATTTGGAAGTGAGCGTCTTGGCCTATTTAAGTTAGTTGAAAAGAAGGGGAGCAAGTTGGGGCTTGATAAGTCTAAAAGCCCGTCCTATCACACTATTTCACACTGTATCCATTTACGTACGCTAATAATTTGATATTTTCACACCTCTTCATCCCCTTTTTAAAACACTATGTATACAGTATTCCCTAAATACATTGTTTCAAAGCAATCATTGATTTTCAAATAGAGGTGGGCAATTTGTGGGCAAACAACATGTAAAGAGTTTTAAGTGTTTCCCAGTGAAAAAACTCCCTCCACCGGATGTCAAAACAGATTAGTCTCTTCTATTGTTATTTAACCTTATATAAATTCATTTGCTCTTTCCGTTTCTTCACTTTAAACAGGAATCTGTATGTTACGATTTTTGGATGAAAATACCCTGTCCTGTGTCCGACTAGAAGTACTAACTATTTATGAGAATTCCTCTTGATTATCTTTTTCTCTAAACTTTGGATTCTCCCTTTAAATCCAGTTTTCCCAGAACCCTTTATCCCATGAGATAGTGCAATATTAGAAATATCTAGAGCCTTCTCATACTCCTCATTATAGGTATACATTTTAGCCATAGATTCAAAGGGCCTAGTGAATAGGTAGGTATCTATTATTCCTTTAACAATTTCTTTGTCTATATCAACTTGTGGTATTTGTTGATTCCACACATGATTATAATAAAAACACCATTCACTAAATATTTTATTTTTGTTATCACATTGGAATGAAACTTTCACTTTTAAATCATGTGCTAACCATTGAATTTCTTCAAATGATACTTCGTATTTTTCTATACTATCGAAGCTCAATATGCTTTGAACAATCGAACTATAATCACCTATAAATTCTAACCCAAATTCCTCCATCTCTTTTGTCCAAACTTTATTCTTATAGCAGTTTCTATAATATTCGTCCAAAATCATTTTGCTGAAAAAAACCTTGTCTAATACCGTTATACTTTTTGACAGTTTTTCATTCAAGGTTTTAATGTTTCTATCAAATTCCTTATTTATAGGAGCTGGAACACTATTTTCTTTTTGCGGGAGTTTTTGATTATCTGTTTGATTATTATTACTATGAACTGATAGTTCTTCCCTATTTTTCAGTTCATTTCTAATCTGGTATAAAGATGGATTATCTAGCTTAGAGTTATCAAATTCAATATCTATACCTTTTTTATTCACTTCAAGAAGCAGTTCGTTAACAACATCTTTAAGTTCATATCCAGGATATACATATAGTAGATTGATATTATTTTGTTCACATAATTCTTTTTTTCTTAAATCACGCTCCTGAGTTAATTCAAAAGCTTCCTTGCCACCAAATTTTGTAACTGGCTTACTATGCTGTTCACCTTGGTATTCAATAGCAATTTGTAATTCAGGAATGTATATATCTAAATGTTGTAATCTTAAAAACTCCGTTTTTGCATGGGGTTCTACCTTGTATTTGGAAAACAACTCTTTTATTTGATAATACAAGACAGTTTCACTAATCCAACCTTCGCCGATTTTGGGTAGATTGTTTTCAACTCTATACCTATTCTCACAATCTCTAACAAATTGATCTATTTGTTCTTTAACTGGAATGTAATTCTTTTTTTGATGTTTGAATGGTACAATCGCTGTTAATTTAACATCAATAATTCCTCTGAAAAGAACTTCGACATTTTGACGTTTTTTAATTTTAAATTGCTCTAAATAATAATAAAGGATGTTTTGCTTATGTTTGTGATGAAACTCATTTAATGATTTATCGATTGTCTTTTTAATAGCGTCTAAATTGCTAATACCAAATTTCGTTAAACTGTTTGAAAAGGTAAAAATTTCTTCAATTATGTTAGAGTTAAGTTCATAATTTTGATTTCTACATTCAATGTTTATGAAATCTACAAGTTTTGTTGACCACTCCCTATAAACTCTTTTTCTTTGATAATGCCATGCTAGGTCATATTCTTCTAAATAGTAAAAGGCATCGCCTAGCCACGAAAATATATAATGCGATATTTTAGGAAAATCATCTTTATAATTTTTCTCTATATTTAATAGCTTTTTTTCTAACGTTTTAATATTTTTGTTTTTCTCAAATTGTTCAATACATTTATAAATATATACAAATAAGTAAGAGATACTCGTATCTAAATTAAGATAATTTCCTTTATCTAGCTCTATCTTTAGTTTCTTATAAAATTCCTTTTGAATTTTTGAAGCAGTTTTTATATCAGGGTAATATCCCGCATCCCAATTAGGTACCTGATTCATAATTTAAACACCTCTCAATTGCTATTTCTCTTTGTATGTCATTCTCAGCATTTAATGAGCGTATCACTTTAAGCTGCTTTTTAAAGCACTTTCAGCATGATATAATATCATACTCCCTTTGACTTACTCAAACTATCATTTTATGTCTAATTGATGTACTTCTACAAACAATATTAACTTTTCCACCTTTCTTTTCCTCCAACTAAACATGATGTATCGCAATCATACCTTAGTTTATTTTTGTTGAAAACTGTTGATTTCAGTTTAGCACTTACATCTTTTACTACAATGAGAACAAAAGTTAAATTTGACTTACTGTGATACATGTGAGCCCGCTGAATAACCGTTACCTCTTTTGGAAATATCTAAAAGAAAAATAAGGTAGGCGGTATTATGGCCAAACGACGAAGGAGAAGACAACCAAAAGGAATTAGTATCACACCAATTGCCGTAATTATCGTTCTTTTGATTCTGCCTCAAGCTAAATCACTCTATAGCTTTTTCATACCTATTTTCATTATTCTTTTATTTACAGGGGCATATTTTCTGTTCGGTAAACCAATCGCCGGTTATATTCAGGCAAGGCGTTACCTACAGTCCAGTATTGAAGATGTCGATGGTTTAAGTGGTCATGAGTTTGAACACTTCCTAGCCCCTCTTTATGAACAACAAGGATATCGAGCTGAAGTAACGAAAGGTTCAGGAGAATATGGTGCCGACTTGATTTTAAAACGGAAGGGTTGCATAAGTATCATTCAAGCTAAATGCTATGGTGAAGGGAAAAAGGTAGGTGTAAAGGCGGTACAGGAAGTCGTGGGAGCACTGGCGATGTATAAGGCTTCCGAGGGTATCGTTGTTACTAATCGATTTTTTACTAAACAGGCAGAAAATTTAGCGAAAGCAAACCGCGTCAAGCTAGTCGATAGGCACGAACTGGCTGAGTTGATGTATAAGTACGGAAAGCAACCGAATAAACAATTAGTGGAAAGTGAAGGAAGTTAGAGCGATAAATTGATCAAGACTTTTTTATTTAGCCCCTACTCATCGAGTAAGGGCTTTTACTTCTTATAATAGTACGGGTGTCTTTTCGCTATCTCCTCATACGTCCCCGTATCTTCAATCTCAAACCCCATAGAGTTGCAAAAGTCGTGTGTTAACGTGTAGATTTCATCCATGTTAACTACATCGTCTGGTTCCAGTCTCAAGCGACAATCCCAACAATGGATTTCAAGTAGTTTCTTCATATGTATCATCTCTCCTTTTCTGAATAATTCAGCGTTGGGGAGAGTAAATCCTTTGAGTTTGCAAATCTGACATAAAAAAAGCCCTTACTCAAAACGAGTAAGGGCTTTTTTGTTACTTCACACGCAATTTCTATCCGATTATAATTGTGTACTTGTCATCAAGCTTGTTCCATTTTTGAAGAGTATCAGTTGCATCAATAGACTTTTCTCTATACATAATGTGAATAAGGACACCCTACATCTAGGATTTCTTTTGGTACATTCACCATGATTCCCTCTTGAATCGTTAATACTTAAATTTGGTAATCAATTCTTTTAATTCTTCTGCCATAGAAGAAAGCATTTTAGCAGAGGCAGATATCTCTTCCATAGACGCCAATTGTTCCTCTGTTGAAGCGGCCACTTCTTCTGATGTTTCGGCATTTCCTTTTGCGATTCCAGCCATTTCATTTGCTGTCGCGGTTACCTCTTGTACACCCGCGGACATTTGCTGAGCCGTAGCGGATACTTCCTCCATTTGCGGTGTGATTTTTTTGACACTCTGAAGAATTTGGTCAAATTTCTCTATCGCATCATCGGAAACCTTAACACCGTCTTGTACTTGATCCGAAACTCTTTTCATAATATGAACGGAACTTTCTGTATCACTTTGAATACCTTGAATGAGTTCGAAGATTTGTTGTGCTGAGTGTTGGGACTGTTCTGCTAGCTTCCGCACTTCCTCTGCAACTACAGCAAAGCCTTTCCCTTGTTCTCCTGCCCTAGCTGCTTCTATTGCTGCGTTCAATGCAAGAAGATTCGTTTGATTGGCAATCTCCGTAATGACATCTAGAATGGACCCAATTTGTTGTGAACGTTCATTCAATGATTGGATCATGTTATCGGATTCAACAACTGACTCATGTATAGAATTCATTTGGTCTCTGGTATTTGCGACTGCTTTCCCTCCTTCTTCTGCCTGAATGGACGTATATTGGGAAAGTTCTAACACACTAGCAGAACTTTCTGCAATTTTGGATACGCCGATGGAAATCTCGGTCAATGCCTGTGCATTTCGATCAATGCCGCTCGTCTGTCTTTCTGCACTGCCGGCCACTTCTTGGATGGATTCGGCCACTAGTTCAGTAGCAACGCTCGTTTGCTCAGAATTGGCAGTTAATTGTTCTGATGAAGAAGCCACTTGTTCCGCGCTGAATTCCACTTGTTTAATCAAAGTACGCAGGCTTTCCTGCATGTCATTAAAAGCCTGTCCTAACTGTCCGATTTCATCAGTTGTTTGTACATCAATACGTTCTCTTAAGTCACCTCTGCTTACGGTAATTGCCTTGTCTTTTAAAATTTTGATAGGTTTGATTATGGATTTTATAATAAAGAACACTACTAAGGCACCTAGTATAATCGCAACAACAATTACTAATAATGTTCGATTGAATATCGGGGAAGCTGAATCAGAAATCTCTGACATATACATCGTTCCACCAATTTTCCAGCCCGTTGCTTCATTGGTCATAAAATTCATCTTCTTCTCTTTACCATTAAATTGATATTCAAACTGACCTGTCTTCTTTTCATATAGTTTATCCGCAAAAACCTGTTCAGCCTTTGTTCCCGGTTTTATAGTCGGATGGACTATGTACGTCTTTTGTTTATCTAAAAGAAGGGCATACCCCTCATGTCCAATCTTGACTTCATTAGCTAGTTTTTGAAGATACTTTAAATTTACACTAACCGCTATAACGCCAGAACCATCAGAGATTGCCTTTGAAACGGTAACGACCATATCATTGGTCCCGGCTGCTTGATAAGGAGGTGAAATCAACACCTCCCCTTTATTCTTCATTGCATCCTGATACCAAGGTCTTTCTCGTGGATCATAATCTGGATCCATGCTTACCGCTGGTTCTTGAATAAATAATCCATCTTTTTCTGTCCCTACAAAAATACTGGTAGCTTCCGGGTGAAGTATTGCATATTGTGCGAACTTCTGTCGTAATTTAGGGCTTCTTGTGCCGTTATACATATTTGAAGTAATATTTTCAGAAAAGTAATTAATGTCGTTTATTTTAGGTTTAATGGTATTATTGATGGTTGAATTTAATAGTACCAATTTCCCATCCGAGCTGTCCATCATCTCCTTTTCTACAGCAGTTTTGGCTGATGAGTACGCTAATAAACCAATACAGATGGAAGGAATAATGAGTATGAAAGCAAAAGAAATAATTAATTTCGAATGTAGATTTTTCATTTAAAATAGCCTCTTTCCGAATATAGATATAAAGTCATAAATGATAGCTTTTTCAAGTAAAATAAATCAATTTTATAGTATAATTTCATGATATAAATTACCTAATCAAATAGTACTATTGAAAAGTATACTAATTTTGAAAGAATGGTCAACAAATTTCGACTTATTTTTAAATTATTTTAAATTCGTTACACTAAGCATTTTCATTTATATATGAGAAAACAAATAAAAAATCAATTTCTTAATGTATAGAAAATCGATTTTTTTAACTTAAAATTATCGCTGGTACCTCTTATAGACAACGTAAAAAGCCCCTACTCATCGAGTAAGGGCTTTTGTCTTTACTTTACACGCAATTTTTCCTGGGTTGAACAAGTTTTTTCTTAAGGAAGATATTTATATAATCTCACAATCAAGACATTCTACTGCTGTAAAAAATTGTTGTTTATAAACAAAAAGGGATTATGAAGTTTAGTCAAATCCCTTTTTAGTTCACAAACACATGGCAAATAACAATTTTAACTTACAAGAAGGTGAAGAGAAGCATCGAATAAGTAACTAACTTGTTCAATCTGTTTCTCTCGACAACCTTATTATGGATGTTTTTATCTCTAATATTCTTCCAATATTTACAGTGTATCTGTTTCTATATAAAAGAAATTATAACACTTAAGGAGGTGAAGATATATGTCAAATCGTAGTGGTGGTCGTAACCAACTATTAGTACAGGGTGCAGAACAAGCACTTGAACAAATGAAGTATGAAATCGCTTCTGAATTTGGTGTACAACTTGGAGCAGATCAAACAGCTCGCGCAAACGGTTCAGTAGGTGGCGAGATTACAAAGCGTCTTGTTGCTACAGCTCAACAACAATTATCAGGACAATTTGGTACAACATCTCGTTAATAAATGGTAAGAACTATTAAAACAGAATATTTTTATATGGCTTAGACTACCTACTCATGTAGGTAGTCTTTCAGATGTCGGAAGGAAAAATTATTTACTTCACACGCAATTTTTGTCCAATTTGAATCTTATATTTGCTGTCAAGATTGTTCCAATCTTTAATTTTCGCAATAGTCGTATCATACTCTTTAGCAAGTTTTGATACCGTGTCACCTTTTTCAACAACATGATATTCCTTGTCATCAGCCTTCTTCTTTTTCAAATCGAATGCTTTAACAATCCCGTTTACATGACCTTGTGCAACATCTTCAATAAATGCAGCCTTTTTCAAAATGGCTGCTTCATCAGGATTGGAGATATAAAGATTTTCTGTCAGTAAAGCTGGCATATTCGTTGCTCTTAAAACTTGTAGATTCTTTTGTTGTAATCCACGGTCACTCACTCCATCTCCTTTGATTTCCTTCATGATTTCAGCATGGATAATTTTCTGATATTCTTTCAATTTCGCTGAAGCTTTCGTGTAAATATAATCTTCATAACCTGTTGATGTCTTAGAAGCTGAATTGATGTGAATAGACAAGAAGAAATCGGCTCCCCAAGCATCTGCTGCCTCTGCTCGTTCTGATAGCGTCGGATAAGTATCTCCTGTACGGCTCATTTTCACTTCTACATTTTCATATGCAGCTAATAGTTCCTTTACTCGTTTAGCAATCTTCAAAGTTAAATTCTTTTCGAGCAACCCGTTACCAACTGCTTCTGGATCTTTACCGCCGTGGCCCGGGTCAATAAAAATCTTAATTAGCCCCTGCTTTGATAACACGTTGACCATTATTTATTCTCCTTCCCCTTTTCATTTTCATCGAAAATAGCCAATGCTTTTTGCACTGGCTCTGGAATATTAATACCTAGTTTCGCACTGTTCTCACCAAGTGAAGCTACTTCATTTAAAATAAATAAGATTGCAACAGCATTCGGAATAACTCCACCGATTTTCAACCCTTGATGGTCTAGTACTAGATAGATAAGATTAGCCACAACAATCCATACCCACATCATGCCCTTTTTTATAATACCTTCATAGCCACGTTTGCTCGATATTTGCCCCCAATTCGCTGCCATACCTGTAATAAAATCAAATGTATTTAAGATTAAAAGTACGGTTAATAAGACGGACCATCCGCCAACTAACCATCCTATAAGTCCACCAATTGTAGCAATTGTAACTTGAAAAAAGTTCTCCATTCGTACACACCTGCTTTACATAAAAATAGCCCCGATTGGTTCGGAGCAACTAAGGTCATGATGTAATAAAAAAGGCAGCCAGTTTTGAAGGAAACTGACTGTCTTAATGAGTAAAAAGAAAACAATCATCGCAACATGAATGCTTTCTACATTGAATATAAAACACTAGCGATTTTTGTTGACGTGTAAATTACTTCATAATTTTGAATTTTTTAACTATTCTAAAAATAAAGCAAACCTGCTCAGCACAGAGCAACCAAGGTCATGATGTATAATAAAAAGCCGCCCGGATGGACGACTTGAAGTGTGAAAATATTAAATTTCGTTACCGCACAGTTTGATTATTCCTGAAACTAAATCTAAAACTAAAAGAAAAACGCTAGCCATTGAAAGACTAACGTTTAATTTCATTGCATTACAGGAGACAATTCATCAACTGTCGTGTTTTGTAATGAAGGTATTTCACATTCAAAATCCACCTTCAACCACCAATGAGGTGTGGATTTTTCGTTTATATAGATAACGCGAACTAACGGAATAGCTCCTTTCTCTAATAGAAAAAAGACAGCCTGGCTGTAAAAAGCAGGGACGTATCCTAAGTGATTCCCTTCTTGCGTATAGATACCCACCGCATTAGGGTCGTGATTATTTGTAGGTTCAGGCACCAATTTTACTGGACTATTAACCACAAGCCATGAAGGCCATTCTTCAGGCAGGTTTCGATGACGCATTCCATGCACAAAGAAACTAGAATGTAGTTTGCCATCGTCTTCAATACGCAACGGTTGTTCAAAAGAATACGTATCACTGGCCAAACGTCCTCGGGTTTGTTTAAGTAAGTCCACCTTTGTAAGAGTTTTCATCTAGACCTAAATCAGCTAGGATTGCTTTAAAATCCGAGCGATCTACTGAAGGTAGTCGGCGGTCAAACGCTGGGAAAAGCTTTTTTGAATGATAAACCTTATCTCGAAACGGGAAAGCCGGATGCAGCATATAGTTATTATTTAAAGCATCCTTCAGCTTTCTCTGTCCTGAATCAGTATAAGAAAACTCATAATGGTCATTGTAATGAGAAAGGATGCCTATATGATAATATAGACGACTTTTTTTATTTTGCCACACAACTAAAAGCGTATGAACTTTACTCATTTATTTCTTCCTCCTTTCCAATCCACTCTAAAATTTTCTTCCTGCGAAAAGGTATTATATTCACCTCAGATACAAGCGTACCGTCAATGCTGCGTGAATCCTTGAATTCTACATAGTTCACTTCTGCTGTGATTGAATCACCATTATCATCTGTAGCAACTTCAATCTCTTTCCTACCAAATGAAAGGTAGTCAGTTATGTCAGAGAAGGCGATTTTAATGTATTTATTCAGAACATCCATAGCATCAATGAATATACCGTTAGCCATTTCTGTTTTAATACGTTTGATTTCTTCCGCCACTCTAACATTACCTAACAGTCTCGGCCCTTGAACATGAGCTGTATCAGCCGAATACCCAGCCTTAATCGCCGATTGAGTAGCGTTGAAGGTTTTAACATAGTACATACAAAAAAGCCTTTGCTTATCGGTTAACCCTTCCGACTCTACAAGGCTCTCTATAATCTCACTATTAGGTTGCTTTGCATCCTCATTCAGGGTTGCAACCTTCTTTGGTTTGGTTGCATCCTTTTGGATTGCATCCCTTTCCCAACCTTCACGGCTTTTCCTGCTCTTCAACGTGCCTAGCTTTATATCATGCTTATCAGCCAAAGCCTTTAATGTAATGCTTGATGTTTCATACTCTTTTCTGATTTCTCCCCAGTTCACTTTACATCACACCTCATTCCCCCTAACAAATAAAAAAAGAACCCTCTACAGGTTCTCCTCTATCTCTTCCGCATCCTCATCTTCCGCCCTAACCCTTATCAACCGTACAACATCCCCACAACGTACCGAATAGACTTTTATTCCTTCGTACTCACAAATAAATTGCATGTCTATTGATATCTCCATGGACAACCTTCCATTTACATTATAATCCATAGAGGGTTTTACTTACTAATCACTGCTAAATATCTTTTCGTTTTTTAATTAAAGAAAAAACACTCACGAAAGGATACTTATGATAAATACTCTTCAAAAATATGTTCTACGTATTTGTCGAGTACGGTAGTTGTAAAAGAGAATTTCGGATAAAGTTGAGTGATTGCCGTTTTATTCGAGATATAGATTTCATCATAATATCTTGTTCCAACCTCTAGAATTTCTTCAACTGTAATCGAATCAGAATTTCTAATAAACTCTAATCCTGTTCCGCCTATTTCAATTTCTAAGAAAGATTTCGCATGAGGTCTAATTTCGAAATTCAAACTTTTCGCTTTATCAAATTCATCCTTTAACGACGAACCTATCGCCTCGAAATAATCTATTATTTTTCTTTCTACTGTATCCAACATATTAGTTTCATGTACTTCGTCTGCAAATTTCTTTTTAACACCTTCAACTAATCTCTCTGATGGTTGCATTTGACCCTCTCCCTTCTTCTCTGCATAAGTTCGACAAAAGGAGATAAATCCCTGCATATAGTACAAATTATTCGCTACATATTACTCTATTCTTTTGAAGTACACAAAGCCGTATACACCTGTTATGTATTTTGACGAGGTTTCTTATCCGATTTACCATCCATCTTAAACCCTTGTGCCTTCACGCACCTTTGGAACTTGCACACCCACGTCATTTCATTTACTTTGTTCACCCATATGCACGATTCACATTTCATGTCATCCTCTCCTCATTTAGACAAAAGAAAAAGCACCCGATTATTCGGATGCTTACCCATCTATATTTCCAATTCACGTCTTATATCTGAAGGAATTATTCTTATTTCTAATAAATTACTCCAAATAATTGAAATGGCACAACGTAACTTACCATTTAAACCATCTCCGTACTTTCCACAATAGAAACCAAGTTTTTTTTCATAGTCAGTCCTAGTTTTAGAACTAAATTGCCCAATAATATTTTTTTCTAAAATTTCCTCGTTGAATTTGTAATCTAAGTTATGGGCTAATTTATTACGAATTTTATTAAAATTATTAAGTGATTTTTTTTCTGAATCAGGCACTATTCCTAAAGCAAACACTAAATTTTCCTTTTGAGCGAAGGTCATTTTAGGAATTTTTAAATACTCAGGCCTTTCCACATACTCTATAAGTATTAGCTCAAGCTCATATTCAATATAAAGATGAGCCTTTACTAAAACGTACATAACATTCTGATCATCTATATCTTTATTAAATTTTTCTACTCTCTCTTCGACTTCAGTTGCTATTTTTGATAGTCTTTCAATAAATTCTGCGTCCATCTCTTTTTTCAAAGTCTAATCATCCTTTCAATCTAGAATTCAATTCGACATCAGGAACTGAATTCCTGCAAATAATCGCTAGTCACTTGATGAATCTATGATTAATGGTATCATTGTCTAATTGAATAAAAGAAGGTGAACTAACTTGTCTGAAGAAAAACAAGAATTAAAAGGGTATGATACAAGTATTGTTTACGATTATAAAGAGCACCCCGATATTATTTCCGGTCGTTGCGATAACTGCAACAATGCTCAGTTCGAAAGTTCTGTAAAGAACTATATATTCTTACGCAAATGCCGTAACTGCGGTATGATGAAATCCATTTAACCCTGTCATTCGATAGGGTTTTTGAACATAAAAAAGCACCTGGGTTCCACACCAAGTGCTTTCAGCGCTCCACGATTTATTATACATTGAGTTTTTTTACCATTTGACTCAATTATAACCTAATCAACAAAAAGGTATTCAAGGGGAATACCGATATACTTTCTAAAACAGACACAAGCAAGAAAGGAGACGGGATTTGTAACTTAGTTTTTTCTACTTAAGGGAACGACAAGTTTTCATTCCGTCTGATTATGTCTGCTTTACAAAGAATATAAAAGACGACACTGCCCAAAGTGTCGCCCTGTTCGAATAATAAACAATCACCTAAATCCCTTTCATCTAGTTTGACCTTATCCAAGGCTTTAGGTAATAGTACGCTTGTACTTGTTTATTTTGGTATACTATCATCTTACTCCAATTTATAAGGTCGAAAGTGCCATCATAGTGCCATTTTACTCTTATAATCCCGCACTACTTTTCCTGCCACTTCTTTATCCGCAAACAATCCTAATGATATGAATTTGTTATCAATTCTTATATAAGCTTGCCATTTGTTTGATAACCCATGAATTCGTACATTAGTTACTCCAGACGAGTTATTCTTTTGCACCTTCCTGTTCAGTGCGTTTTCTTTATGTGTCACAACTCTTAAATTTGCTCTTCTGTTGTCTAAAGTATCTCGATTAATGTGATCTACAACATTTTTATCCGCAGCACCAGTTATCAACCTGTGCATGAATATTTTTTATCCTTAGCATCCGAGTTTTTGTGTATAGCTTTAGCATAAATACCGCTTTTTGTATAATGACAATGCCATTTCCCTTTTATTTCGTTAACGATATCAAAATCTTCTACACTAACTTTTACAATATATACTTCTTTAGCTCTGTTATTCAGCTCGATTTCTACCATATCGCCAACAATTTCATATTTATTCTTCAATTCGATCAGCTCCTTAATTTTATTTTAGTTAAAACTAAAGAGCTGAAAGTGCACAAAAAGTGCAGTGTTTCGTTGGATTGTGCGGTTATTTGAGCCATTTATACCCACATCTAATACATGTAAATTCAATACTATTCCATCGTACAAACTTAGCATGGTTAGACCTCTTGTGTCCGAATAGTTTGCATTTCCAATTTTTAAACATAAAATCACTCCCTGACAATATCTTCGGATTGTTCAGTAGCTTTCTTGAATAAAAATTCGATTAAATAGTCGAATTTCTTACCACACAATGTGGGTCTACCGTTTACCTCCACCCTAATACTTCCGCGACAGCCTGGATAATCTGATCGCGCCACCTGAGCACCTGTCTCCTGCTGATATGTAACTCTGCTGCTATTCCTTCCCACGTTTTTGTTTGCGGCCTTGTCCAATATTTCAATCGGATAAGTTTTTTATAATCATCATTTACAATGTTATACACCTTTTCAATTGCTTCTGCGATTTCTTCTAGGTTATTCAGTTTCTTGTGAGTCGCTAACCGTACCCCAATCTGTTCTGTAGGAGAAGAAGGAAGAGAGCTTCTCCCTCCACCTACGTTTTCATCATCATTCTCTTTTGTGAACATAATGTTATTTCGTAAAAATTGGATTTCTTTCAATGTATCATGATAACTATATAACTCATATTCCATATACTAGGAAGTTTCCTTTTTTAATTTTGTTGTAGTTTTCAAATGATATCCTCCTCCGTTGCCACAATAATTGAAATCGGGCAATCTGAAAATTCAAAACAAAAAAAGGACACCAAACAACGCTTAATGCGTCATTTAGTGTCCTCCAGATGGCTGGTAGAACTTATTTAGATATCAACTCATAAGAATCAAGATTATTTATATCATAAGCTGCTTGTTCATAATCAAATTGTGTAATAATTAACACTTTTTCTAGTCCTGTTATCGAATTTTCCAAATACTCATCAAATAATGGCAATAGTCTTTCCTTTTGATCCTTGCACGTAGGCGGGTATTTACCCTTTCCATCTAGTACAATTATTAAAGTACCTTGATACCCTTCATCACGTAACCATTTATCAGCTTGAAGCATTTCTCCAATATTAACTTTCCGATCACCTGTAGAGGAAGATTCAATTATAAGAGCTTTTTTAGAAGTACTATTAATAGCAACTACATCTGGATTGTATTTACCTGGTACATTATATCTTTCATAGCTTTCCTCAAATTTATGTGGTAAATTCTTAAAATCACTATCTTTCATTAAAACTCTTCCCCCTCATCGAACTTAACTCGCTTAATCTTCCCTTGATGAGTGATGATTTTCGTCTCCCCATGTTCCGGAAGCCGAGTAAGCTTGGCCTTCCCATCACAAACAACAATGGCAAAGCACCCTTTTTGTTCCATTATATCAACATGTAGTGTCATTGTACTAGGATCTATATCAATATTTTGTAATCTCATGAAAAGATTCTTCCCTGTGTGTTAAAATAATAGTGTCTAATCATCCCCCGTCGGCAAACGGGGAATTTTTATCGGAATGGTGAACTTGATGATAGCTAACATACAAAATGATTTAAAAAGAGTAATTAATTTATATAAAGAAAAACCGTATCTCCCATTCTGGGGAGAGATCTTCTACATTCTTGAAACATTTAAGAAAGAACTTAATCAAAATACACAGTCGGATTCATTTTTGTATAAAACGAAATCCTCTGTATCGGTTTTTTATCGACCTATTGACGATAGATTTTGTATAGCGTTGCCGGAGTTTAACATCTTGTTAACCCAAGAAGAGTTTATTGATAACCTCTTACAAGGGAGATTTTGGCCTAATTAGATTTTTTCCCGTCTGCCAACGGGGAATTTTTATTTATATAAGACCCTTCTTCTTTCTTGCAGCAACAGCTTTTTCAGGTCTCCATTTATAATCTATTTTCGTATTCTTTTTGGCTCGTTTCGTCGTTCTAATGGGATGCTTCTCTATATAAGCTAACCGCTCTTCTTCCACCATTTCCCATTCACGAACTTCACCAATCATTGGTTTCAACCTCCTTCTTATTAGTAAAATTCAGTAAGGATAAGGCCACATTGAATTTTGCTCGTTTGACAGCCGGTTTTATAGGCTTAAACCTCCTAAAAAAATTTCATCGTCTCATTACATTTTTGTAATAATTAGTTTATAATGTTAAATGCTTGTTTTTATTTGGTTTTTAATTACAAATTGTCAGGAGTTAAGTCATGGATACAAAAACTTTATCTCTTAAACATTTGGAAACGTCCATTTGTTATTTGAGAGCTCATATGATTACTATTGGCATTTCAAAAGGACTTACGCATCCTGATACGATTAAGTACAGTCAAGAGTTAGATATTTTATTGAACAAATATCAGAAAATTAAATCAAAATGATTTATTATTTTCTGAATTGAGCATTGCGCCTTTTAACTAATTATTTAGTGATTGAATTCACCACCAGCAGCCTTGCTTCTTCATTCTTTCTTCGAACTGTGTGTTAAAATCGTTTAAAATATTTAGAGTGTTTTTCAGCCAATTCTTGCATTGTTTTATTACTACCCACTAAATCGAATGTATTCTTAATGTGTAATGATTCTTCCAATAGTTCTGTAACAGTTTTAAACTTTTCCCCTGCCTTATACTGTGCATATATCTCCGTTATTTTTGACATGATAAAAACCTTTCTTATTTCACTTTTTCTTCGAAATACGAAATAATTATCTTCTTTATTTAATTACTAATAAACTAAATATATTAGGTTATTCTAACTGTATAATTAGCAAACATTAGGGAGGTATTTTATTGGATCGTTTACGTGAATTTGACAAGATTGTATACGGTAGAAAAGAGAATATCGATTCTTTAATTAATTATTGGACAGACTATTCTAACCCTTCTACGTGGCAGTTTTGGGTTTTAATTGCTATTCTTTTAGTCCCATTGGTTATTCTTTATATCAAAATTGACCGAAGTAAAGTATTTCTAATTGGTTTTTATGGATATAACGTTCATGTTTTTTTTACATTTATCGATTTATACGGTATAAATAGAGGGTATTGGCATTACCCTTATCAGGTTATCCCTGCACTGCCAAGCATCTCATTGGACACCTCCATGGTCCCTGTGGCTTTCATGCTCATTTACCAATGGACATTAAATAATCATAAAAATTATTACCTATACGCTATAATAACTGCTGCTATATTTGCATTTATTTTAAAGCCTATTTTAGTAAGTACTGGTCTTTTTAGAATGTACGGTGAAATTAATTATTTTCACTTATTTTTTGGATACGTATTTGTACTTTTGATAGCAAAAGTTATAACCTGGTTATTTCATATATTACATAAACCTAAACTCTCAACTCAGAATAGAGAATAGTAAAGCACTCATAAAATATGGGTGCTTTCTCTATATTTTCCAGTCCATATACTTAATACGTAATTATAGTCGATTATCAGTCCAATATAAGCGAAGGGCCATATTCTATATTTCTGTTCATCCTCTTCACACTTATCAGTCCGATTATGGTCTTTCCAATAACCCGAACTCAAGGAAGCATAGTTTGAAGTATAGATAGTCGCTATTAACATACTTTTCTTTATCATTTTTCAACATAAAGATAAACGTCTTGCTCTCCTTCTTTTCGATACAGTAGCACCCACACGAGGTTTCTTTTTCGCACTTGACTTCACCTTCTTTTCAATTTCTTTCAACCTTTCCCACGTTATGAAGCCTCCATATTCAGGCTTATAAAAAATGACTTTAAGACTCTGTAAGTATTTATGTTCAAAAAGCTTATGTTTCAGCTTGAATTCCGCTGTTGGTGGAGCTCCTTTTATGTCAATGATTTCGATGGATCCATTCAATCTATGAACCTCGAAATCTGCTACATATTCAATCTTCCGAAAAGTGATACCATTCTTTTTGAAAGCTTCTTGCAACAAATATCGCGGCTGCAATTTAAAGCTCTTGATTTGCTTAGATGCGAGTAGCCACTTCAGCTGCTCATAATATTTACTCTCAGCAATACTGTCGAACTCATGGCCATTAACTATGACCTTCTTGTTGCTGTATTTATTAGTCATTATTCCATTCCCTCCCACTCAACCACTTCCATAATCATCTTGCCAGGTAAAACAAAAGAAAAAACAAAGAGTGGATTTAGAACAAAAAAAGAAGCACAAGTCGAGGCTGCCGAATTAGAAAAAAAGCTTTACCTCAAGCAACATACCATTATTGAAAATCAAGAAACTATTTTAAAAGACTGGTTGAATGAATGGTTAGATGTATATGGTTCACAGTTTGGAGAAGGAACTTTAACTATCAGAAAACTATATATAAACAAACATATCATCCCTAGCCTTGGAAATTATAAAATAAATCAACTTTCGAGAATCGAATACCAAAAATTTATTAATGCACTCATTAAACAAGAATATGCCAAAAGCACAATCCAATCGATTCATTCTATCTTTTCTGCTATTATAAACAAAGCCGTTGAATTAGAAATGATTCCAGATAATAAATATAGAGGAATATCCATTAAAGCCAAAAAAGATAATGAAAAAACAATTATTTATCTAGAGAAGAAGTCAGTACTTTTATGGAAGCTGCTAAACAGTCCCCTTTCAATCATTATATAATAGCTTCGTTTTTGTTAAGAACAGGGATGCGTAAAGGTGAAATGTTAGCTTTGCATTGGAGCGATATTGATTTTGAAAATAAAACGGCTTCTATCACAAAAGCCCGAAATAATAGAGGAGTTACAAAGCCGAAAACCAAATCAAGTATTCGGACCATCGGTATAGACGACACGATGATTGCAGAGTTAAAACAATATCAACTGTGGCAAAAGAAAAATAAAGTTAAGTATGGACCTGATTATCATTCTTCAGAGTTTTTAATAACTAGGGCAAATGGTGGGCAAGTTGAGGCTTGATAAGCCTCAAAGCCCGTCATATCACACCATTTCACATCTTATCCATTTCCGTACGCTGTTAATAAACCAAACCTCCTCAGCTTTTAGCAGCTCTGCCTTCGTAATCACTTTTTCCTCGATTTCTTTTTGAAGTAATAATTGCTTGCGGAACGTACCTGCCAGCAAACCACATTCAACAGGAGGGGTATACAGTTTTCCATTCAACTTAACGACAACATTTCCATTCGTAAATTCAGTGATTTCCTCGTTTTCATTCCAAAGCAATACATCAAACACATTTTGTTTTGAAAATGTTTCATAAGCTTGACGATTTGTCGTTTTAAAATAAACAAA
>DATMFE010000491.1:0-6970 GCA_035556295.1 Ureibacillus sp. | reverse complement strand
AGTTTCTAAGCGCATTCCAAATTGTAAATTAGTAACGATAGAAGGGGCTGGACATGAGGTGCATGCAGGAAACTTATCCGCTTTTTTAACTGCTGTGAAAAGCTTCCTTGATTCGTGACTTTCTGGAGCTTTTATTAATTTGAAAGTTTGGTTAAGTAAATAGAAAACAAATAAAGAGCCTTAAATAAGGCTCTTTATTTGTTCTTATTCTTTTACGATAGGAACATTCTTAAAAAATTGTTCTCGAATAGTTGCCGATTTAACTGCTTTATTAATCTTCTCTTTATTATTATCTATAAATTGCTGTGCGTTTTCTTTATCAAATAACTCATTGCTACTTGGTAAAGTTTGAATGTTTTTGGAAATGAATTGTTTCATTTCTTGTCTAGATACTGAGAATTTCTGATCATCTATTTTAAAACTGTACCCTTCAGCATTAGGTATTAGTATCGTTAAATAAATAGCATTATAAAGAAAGTTTTTCTCTAGTGTATCCTTACCGTCGAGCCAATATTTTAATATTTCATCTTCTGATAAAGAGTCCTCTTTAGTACCATACATTATTTTTGGTGTTTTATTATGTAAATTAATTTCTTTAAACGTTTCTCCTCCAGGCAATGCTCTTACAATAGCTACTACGTTAGAATTATCTCCAACATAAGTTCCACTGTGGTCTTTAAGATCTTTTACATCAACAGTGTTAATGCTTGTGACTTCTTCTTTTGAAGAACAGCCGGTTATACCTACAAGTATTAATAAGATCAAACAAAAAAGCACCTTAAAATATTTCATAAAAACCTCCATTTTCTTACTTTAATACCCTTATGTGGATATTTAACGAATTATCAGCGTATCGTAAATATGATGTTTTGAAAAGATGTAGGTACTTTTGTACAAAATACTCTTTGCTATAGGAAAAGTTTTGTCTACTGTAAGTAGAAGGAAGGAACTTTGAAACATGAAAAGACCCCAAAGCTTTCTTAAAAAAGCGCTTTGAAGTCTGCATATCTCATGTTTTGATTTTAGGAGCTAATCTCTACAATTGATTTGATGATTTGTTCCCAGTCTTCACTATGGACTTCATGTCCTGTACGCTCAAGAGTTATTAGATTAGCATGAGCAATAGCTTTTGCAAGAGCAAGTCCATGTTCGTATGGGAGTGCCGGATCTTCTGTTCCATGAATAATCAGTGTAGGTATGTTAATTTCACTCAGCCTGTCATAATATTGTCCGCCTCCTTGAAGCAAAGCATGATTAAATCTACTCGGCAGCTGTTTAGCACGGGCAGCTTCTCTTTCTGCTAGCTTATACATTCTTTTCTCTTCATAAGGTTTTGTTCCACTTAAAATTTTCCATCCACCTGCAAGGTAGGGAACGGTTTCCTCTTGATTTGACCAGTCTATGGAAGTGCTCTTCGTGTGGTAATCAAGTATCTGCTGATCCATTGGGGGCAATTTTTCCGCCTCCGTTCCAAATACGCTTGATGCAATTAAAGTAAGGGAGTCTATGCGATCCGGATATCTAAGAGCAAGGATTTGTCCTATCATCCCGCCCAAAGACATTCCCACAATATGAGCTTTGTCTATAGAGTAAGCATCTAAAACACCAATTGCATCGTCAGCCATATCCGTTATTGTATAGTTAGACGTACCGGGTGGATAAGTGGTAGATCGCCCTAAATCACGATGGTCGTAACGAATAACAAATCTCTCATGTTCAGCGAGGCGAAGACAGAAGTCTTCATCCCACCAATCTAACGAAGACATTGCTCCCATTATTAAAAGTACAGCAGGATTCTTGGGGTTTCCAAAACTTTCTGTACAAATCTCAACGTTATCAATTTTTATTATCTCTTCATTCATTCGTGTACCTCCTTTTAAGTGTTAGAGAAATGAAAAGCAGTCCTTTATTCAGTTCTCTAACATAGGGATATTTCCTTTTAGAATTTTATTTAGGAAATCGGTTATTCTACCTATCTCTTTACCTTTTTACTAAAAAGTAAAATATAGCGTTCTTGAAAATGTAACTAAGGAAAGAGCCTAAACTTGTTGGAGACTAGGGGGATTCAGCTTTTGCTGTCTGAAACATGTTGATAAGGCAGGAAAGTTGAATGCATGTATGGAAAAATACTTATGTGAGGTGAAATAAGAATGAATGATTACTATGGAGAAAATACCTTTTAAACTTTAATTACATTTTTTTATTTATTACAACTTGATAGATTAATATACATATACGGGATTGCTGAATTCGTGTGCTATTGATAAGCATATGAATTCAACGTTCTCATGAGGAGATGCTTTATGAAGCGGTTAATAAATAAAATTGCGATTGTTACTGGTGCTAGTCGGGCAAAAGGTATTGGTACTGAAATATGCAGGGAATTAGCTAGAGAAGGCGCAGATATTTTTTTCACTCATTGGTCAAAGTATGATCGTTTAATGGATTATTTTAATGAGGATGATTTTAAATGGTCGAAACATCTTATGGAAGAGATTCGCAGTCTGGGAGTGCGATGTGAATCAATGGAATTGGATTTATCGCAACCCGATGCACCAAGAAAGTTGCTTGATGAAGTTCAAAACAAACTAGGTTCTCCATCAATCCTTGTAAATAATGCAACACATTCCGTGGACGTAGATTTTCGTTCTATAGATGCTGATATGCTTGATGCTCATTATAACGTGAATATTAGAGGGACATGTCTTTTGACTGTTGAGTTTGCACGTCTAATCGAAGGCAAGCATGGCGGTCGAATCATTAATATGGTTTCAGGTCAAGATAAGTCACCTGAGCCTGGGAATTTGGCTTATGTTGCAACAAAAGGGGCTGTGTCTACGTTTACTAAATCAGTTGCTATTGAATTAGCACCTCTTAAAATTACCGTTAATGCTGTAGATCCTGGACCAACTAACACTGGCTGGATGAGCAGTGAGTTAAAGGAAGAGCTACTGCCAAAGTTCCCAATGGGTCGACTTGGTGAGCCCCGGGATGCCGCAAAATTAGTTATCTTTTTAGCCAGTGAAGAATCAGAATGGATTACCGGACAAATTATTCACTCAGATGGAGGCTTTTGGTGATTTAACATAGTAGCGGTCTTCCACTTTTTAGCGGATTTTTGCATGAAACAAGCAGTTAAAAGGATCTTCGAATGAAGATTCTTTTTTATAATGTAACGTAATATGACGATAACCGATTTTCTCCACTTTATTAGTCAGTCCCAAAGGATTGTTGATGGGCTCCAAAAGAAAAAGTACGGGCTTTTCTAAATCAGTAGTAAGATGAGATATTTCATTTATGACGAATGCTTTATCATTTTCACTTATTGACGACAAATAGGATATATTCAGGGGGAATGTTTATATGTCAAGCTTTGAGGACGAAGAAGTGCTAACAGGAGGGAATGTCTCTAACGTTTATCGCTCGGGAGATACTGTACGACGAGAATTAAAATTAGATAGTCATAAATTTCATAAGCTATTAAAGCATTTAGAGAACAAAGGTTTTAGTTATGCACCAAAATTTTTAGGCATTGACGAAAAAGGAAGAGAGGTCTTATCATTTATTGAAGGTGAAGCTGGTAATTATCCCCTGAAGAAATATATGTGGTCTGATGATGTTTTAATAGAAATAGGGAAAATGCTCCGTCTTTATCATGATTCAGTGAGTGATTTTTCATTTGATGACAGCTGGAAATCAATAGATAACACTCCTAAACCATTTGAGATACTATGTCATAATGATTTTGCCATATACAACATCATTTTCAAGCACGAAAGACCAGTAGGCATCATTGATTTTGATGTTGCTGGGCCCGGTCCAAGAATTTGGGACATTGCTTATACTCTTTATACGTGCGTCCCTTTAAGTAGATTTTATCTTTCTGAAACAGGTGAGAAGATTTATTATAATTCATTGCAGCATGCTCAACATATAAACCGAAGAGTGAAATTATTTTTTGAATCATACGGCGAAGAATTACAAGAAGGTTATTTGGAAGTGGTATTGCTGCGATTAGAGGGGTTATGTAAAACAATTACAAGAAAAGCCAGTGAAGGCGACAGTGCGTTCCAAAAAATGATACACCAAGGGCATCTTGAACATTATCAAAATGATATTAAATTTATTCGTGAACATAGGAGAGAATGGGTTTAAGGATAAGTTTTAATTAAAGAAACAACACACTTTTATTAAAAAGCGTGTCTTTAACACCCTTTATGTAAATGATGGTTGTTATTCTTTGTAGAGGAGCACTTGTTATGCGAATTATTAATATTAGAGAACAGGTAGAGTACAAAGATAAAGCTATTGAATATATTCAGAGTAAGTGGGCGAGTAAAGAGAATTTAAGACTTTATGAAGACTGTATTATACATAGCTTAAAGACAAATAGTTGTCTTCCAGTTTGGTACTTGTTAGAAGATAAAGGAGAAATTATCGGCTGTGCAGGGCTTATCACCAACGATTTTATAAGTCGAATGGATTTATGGCCCTGGGTGTGTGCTCTTTATATTGAAGAAAGGTATCGAGGTAAATCCTTAGGTGAGCAACTTCTTTTAAAGTTGAAAGAAAATACGAAAGATGCCGGATTTGATAATCTTTATTTATGCACTAACCACGTTGGATACTATGAAAAGTATGACTTTATATATATAGGTGATGGTTATCATCCATGGGGGAGTAGTTCAAGAATCTATAGGGCTAATTTAATTAAACTGTGATTGTATTTAATAGATTAACTATTAATTTTTATTTGAAATGTTTTTAACTGTTTCAATCAGTGAATAGCGGGTAAGCGGGTATAGGTTGATTATACAAGCGTAGTGCCCCCCAGGAACATGCATGTATATTTCTTTTTCTTACTTACCCTGTTTGAACCCTCCTATTGTGGCGGGTTCTTTTTTTGTGTTTAAAAGATACAACTTTTTAGACTATATACACCGGACACCTTAATCATATCTTATACTCAATGAATCAATGCAACAACAGTGTTACGAGATGAAAGAGGTTCAGTGTAGTTTTGAATTGCGGTAGCAAAAACGACCTTTACGTACTAAAGGCTAGCTTTTTATATGTGCTCTAGAAAGAAGCATTATGTTGACTAGGAGTGAATGTAAGAGAGATTGTAGAAATACTATGGACAGATATAGCCAAATTTTTAATTGGTAAAATATTTTTTGTGATTTTACGCGCTTTGCTTATGCCAATTTTCATTTTTTTCATAGTATGTACTATAAATGTATAGGGAGGTGAAGTTATGCCAGGACGTCGTAGTGGAGATCGTCGTACATCTCAATCTCGCTCTATAGTAGATAATTTTCGAAGAGGAGATAAAATTCAAGTTTTTTCTGCTGGAAGACAGCTTGATGGCAATGGTACGTTTATTCGAGCAGAAGGCGGATTTTTAGTATGGGAAGATAATTCAGGTAATAGAAATACGACTAGTTTAGAAAGTATCAGCGTTCGCAGATTAAGAAAACGTAGTTGCTAATCTTTTGGACAGGCTCTGATTTTATATAAATAAAAAAACACCTTCAAGCTGAAAACCGGGTATGGGGTACCGAGCAATCACTTGGAGGTGTTTTTTCTCATGAAAAACTGGTGATTTCGTTTTGAATGTATTCATTAGTTAGCATTTTTAGAGATTAATTTAGTTAACCACTATAGATTAATACCTTTCATAAGACGGAAGGTTTCAAGAAGTAAAACGTTTAACCCTAGCCATACGCCTCCAAATACATATCCTGCTGCAATATCGCTGGGATATTGTATGCTGAGATACAAACGACTAATCGCAATAAGCAACAAAATAAGAATGGCTGCTATTGGTGCTAATGTAGGAACCCATAATCTTTTAGAGTGTCGAACCAGCATAAACACAGCAAACCCATAAACAACAAAAGCCATTAAAGACTGTTCGCTTGGAAAGGTGTATGAAAGGTGTTCTATTAACGACTTTCTAATAGGGGAGAAATGATGGAAAATTCGTCTCAGACTTTCTTCGTACAGCTCTCCGCCGCCTGCAACAGCTACCAGAGATAATAATTCAATTTTTTTATCTCTGCCTTTCCATAAAATCCATACAAGTGTAAAGAAAATTAATGCCACCAGAACTTGCCTGGATCCCAGCATGAAAAATATCCGCATTGGTACATTCCAATCTTTATTAAAAAGGGCTGTTATTAATAGACTCGTTATTTTGTTAAAATCTCCAAACTCGTTTGCGATAAAGTCTTGCGTCATTCCAATCATAAGCAGAATAAACCCTAATGTTACTAATGCTGTAAATATAAAAACAAGCCCTGCCCGTTTCCGCGTATGAAACACATTTACTATCCACTTGAGACAATTAATTGCTATCTTTTTAATCGTTACTTTGAACTTTTTATAAATGTAAATAGCAACGAACAAACTTACAGCTACAATCATCCCAATGATAAAGTACTTCTTGATAGAATGATGAAACTGTTCCCACTGAGGTCCTAATAACTTTCCTAGAGTAATAAATGTGGTGACCCAAAGAAATGATCCGCTATAGGCGTACAGTGCATACGTACGAAAAGGAAGCCGAGTAATTCCTGAAAAATATCCTGTAATATGTCTAATAACTGGGAGGAAATAAGCAATAATCAACAGTTTGTTTCCATGTACACTAAACCATTTTGACATTCTTTCAATTCGCTCTGGCCCCATATGAAGAGTTTTTCCGTATTTATCAAAAAAAGGAGTCCCTAACTTATAACCAACTCCGTAGGCTATGGTCATTCCAACCATACTCCCCATACCGGCAACCAAGATACTTCCCACCCAGCTCAAATGTCCTTGAAAGGCAAGAACCCCAGCGTAGCCCATGAGCAGCTCCCCTGGAAGAGGAAGAGCAAGAAGTTCCAGCATCAATGCTAGAAACAGCACGATATATCCGTATTGATTTATATAAGATGTGATAAAATCCATGGTTTGTCCTTCTTTC
>DATMFE010000490.1:0-7259 GCA_035556295.1 Ureibacillus sp. | reverse complement strand
AATCGTTCACATTCGTTAGACTTGGGACTGTTCCTCCACTCCCATTACAGAGGCTTCATCGGTCGTACCCCTACCTTCACAAGAGCAAATGCATTTCGGTTTTTACCTTATAGCAAACGTTAAGGATGACAGTCCTTATTTCAACGTCTCTTGGTTCCCAAGTACTTACCACATAGCTATCCGTTCTAGACGTAGGTGCTTCCTTTAAGCCTGTGAGCTGGATACCGCCATTGTTCAGTATAATGTATTTCAGAGGGCCAAATTTTACTCTACACCACTCACCCCATCGTAGGATGGGACATAGCTTTCACTATGTTCAATCTATAGACCCTTAAATTCAGAAGTTCGTCAGTTCCTTTAAAGGGGAACATCCTCACCATATCTAGTTTTTCAGACATCCGGCATATCAGTTCGCATACCTTTTCCATAGGACTGGCTTTTAGCTTTTCTTCTGCCGACTCTACCTGTGCTTCGAACCCCATGAACTGTCTTTCATGACGCACGCAGGGGTCTTGATGGGATAGTTTCAGAAAACATGGTTTCGTCATTCCTATCCTTCCGTTGTAAAGTTGAAGCTTATTTCATAAACTTCCTGTGTTTTCACACTATGAAGCGTTTATCACAGAACTTGTCGCGCTGGCCCGTTTGCTGAATAAGAAAAAAAGCCTGCATCTACAGAATTTATGATCAGACTTTATTTGAAATCCCCAAAAGTTCCACCACCTGATAATCAGAGTTGTAGTCCAAGAGCGTCTAGACTTTTGTGCCATTTTTCGGGAGTGTATAGATTTTTGTGTCAAAAAACAAAAAAGTATAAAATTTAAAACCTTGATATACCAATATTTACATAGTCTAAAGTTTTGTGTCACTGGTCAAATGTACATTATAGAAGGGGGGGAATCAATTATTTTTGTTCCTCTGGATAATAAAGAAATTTACGTAATGTCACATCACGATGCTTCAATATTTCCCCCTTAAAACGCAACCAAATCTCATCATCAGCCATGACGCCATGCGTTTTACGAATAATTGCCCAGCGATTGTAGCTTTTTAAACCGAGTGCAGCAAGTAATTCCTCAGCATTAACTCTTGTTGGGGGAAAGACACGCCACTTCAACCAGCTTTCTATTTCATCTTTTGTAATATAACCCTCGGAATTAGGTGAAAATTGCTTATTAAAGCCTTTAATATAGTTGATAACATATGGATTTTCGCTACCATTTGGTTTTAAGTCTACACTTGCGATTACATCATCAAACAGCATCACATCAAATTTAAAATAATCAATCATCAACTTTCACCTCAAATAAGCAATTTTTCATAAACCGGGTCGTTTAACTGAGCTTTAACCACATCTAATGCTCGACCAAGTGAGTATGGAGAAGAGGCTAAGAGTTGTTGTAACGTGGTCGAATTAATAAAAGGTGGTCCATCGTATAAAGAGAGCTGCTTCCTAAAACTCTTATTAAACGGTTTTGCTTTTACTTTACGTTTTAAAATTTGAAGGTCAACACCAATTGGATAATCCTTCACATCCGATAATAAGCTTAAACCATGATCAAAAATGGGAGCCAGCTGCCAGGCTTCTGTTTTGGGATCAAAAAGAAACAGAATATTATTAGTATGGCGATCTTCATTCAGAATGAATGCATCAAATGCTAGTATTTGTGCAAATTCATGAGAAACATCTAATCCTGTAAACTGGTGTATCTTTTCCAAAATCAAATGAAATCTATCTTCGGTAGAGTAGCGGGTATTATTTAAAATGTCATCAGTTGTTTCAAAGTGCGATTCAAATAAGCGCTCAAGTGTTACTTCTTGTAAATGACCACGAAAATCTATGGAATAACAGCCTTCTACAACCGTTCCATCGTACTTTTTAACTAAACAAGGTACATAAGGAACAAAGGAGGTTTTCGGCAAGGTAGAACTATCTAAAATAAGAGAGGCAACATATTCTGCCATGTTTTCGTAGCCACGAGTATTCTCCTTAATCCACTTATTTCCTACTAACCATTTCGATTGATCGCCTTTGCTTGATGTACTGACAATCATTTCAACATCTAGTGGGATTTGTATTTGTTCCATCCTATACACCTCCAATTAGCAATATATTAATATGTAAAATCGATATTTTACAAATAATTTATTATTTTTCATAAATTTATCTTATTCAAAGAGTTCGAAGGATATTGGATTTATTTGAATACATCCTTTGAAGTCAATTTAAGTTTTCAAGCTCTATATGTGGAAGTAACAACACGGCTTCTCTTAATGTATTATCCATTTCATATTGTTCCCGTTGAAACTCAGAAGGATAAAATGAGGTATCTAATTTTAGATAATCATCCAATGTCTTATCGTCTTCTTCGTATTTCCACACTTGCTGTACTTTTTCTTCAAATGTTTCTAGACCCATTTCCTGAATTTCAATTATTTCTGACCAGGATTCAACGTAACCTAAAAAAGTACAAATTGAGTATATTACTATATTTTCAAAAGTTGTCTAAGTCACAATTAGTTATTCAGTCCATACTCGAGTTGTCTATGCCAGGAGTAAGTTGTATGCTTACATCAAGTATAACAAACGTGCATTCGATATACCACAATTACTATTCGTAAAATGATTATTATACGAATAGTTGAAAGTGCATTGTACCATTAGCAAAGTTTATTAGCTGTTGAATGGCTACCGGATACGCTGGATTTTTATCGACGGTTATGACACGAGGCTTCGAAACATGAAAAGACCGCAAAGCTTTCTGGAAGAAGCACTTTGCAGCCTTTTGGTCTCTTGTTTTGCTTAGATAAAAGTCAATGGTGTTTCCTTCGGAATCCACTGCACGATACAGATACATCCATTGACCTTTGACTTTCACATAGGTTTCGTCGACTCTCCAGGAATCATTGGTTGTTTTAAGATAACATCGTACTCGTTCATCTAATTCAGGTCCATATTGATGCACCCAACGCATAATGGTTGTATGAGCTATCGATAAGCCACGTTCTTCCATCATTTCGACTAAATCACGAAAACTGAGGTTGTACCGCAGGTACCATCTGACGGTTAATAATATAAGATCAGGTTGATAATGTTTCTATTTGAATAGATTTTACTTTTCCATATTGATTACGTCCTTTTTTAGAGTAATAGTATCAGTATGTCCAAGTTTGAAAGATTACTTGCATCTGTTTTGACATTTTTGCACCAGAACCTTTTCTACTCCTCCTATAACTAACTATGGGCCTCATAAAACCTACAACCGTAATGGTATTTTAGATACTTAAATCTTTTGAAAAATCTGTTTTAAATAGTAAAATTACAACTTATTAACAACTCGTCCATGGATAGTCTGAAAGGCGTGGGCAACACGTAAAACGATATCATCTTCCCCAACTCTTCCCACAATCATCATCCCAACAGGTAGCCCCTCAGATTTTTCACAAGGTACGTTCATGGCTGGATGCCCCGTAATATTAAATGGTGCTGTATTATTAATCATTTCAAAGGCCTTGTTAACAATCTCTTCTATTGGAGCATCTGGGGAAGGGATTTTTTGTGCCTTCATTGGTGTAGTAGGCATAATTAGCACATCATAACTTTTAAAAGCATTATCATAAGCTTGCTTTAATTTTCTAGCTACATTTTGTCCTATAGCATAATACTTCCCGTTATATTGTTCATTCATATATTGACCTAGCAATATTGACATCTTAGTTGTTTCTGAAAATTCATCTGCTCTTGTTTTACGTGCTTTACCAAAAGCATCTAGAAATTTAGTACTATAGTGGCCCTTCCAATTGCTGCCCATGCTATTTCCTTTCACCATTAAAGAAGTAAGACCTTCTATACCAAACCCATTCCATATATGAACACCGTCCCTATGCATTGGGATAGATATTTCTTCTACAATGGCTCCACTATTTTCTAGAGAGTAGGCAGCGTCTCTTACTACCTGATTTACGTCTTCCTCAGAAATCCCTTCCCATTCAAAGCCTTCCTTGACGATACCGATTTTAATATTTCTTGCATTCCCAACAAGTGAGTCTAAGTAGGATTTCACCTTTAAACCTGACTGCCTTGGATCTAATCCATCATCTCCAGCTATTACTTCAAGCAATAAAGCGACATCCTCAACCGTTCTAGCGATAGGGCCAGTGTGATCAATCGTCATTTCAATTGGAGCAATTCCAGTATAAGGAACTAATCCAAATGTAGGTTTTAAACCATAAACACCACACCAAGAGCTTGGAATCCGAATAGATCCTCCTTGGTCAGCACCTATTGCCATGTCAACTTCACCTGCAGCAACCAATGCTGCACTTCCACTAGAAGAACCTCCCGTTGATCTTGTGAGATCGTGCGGATTTAAAACTGGTCCAGTAGCAGAAGTATGACTGGCACCAGATAGACAGAAATCTTCACAAACAGCTTTACCAACAATTTCTCCACCAGCCTCAAGGATTCTACTGACAATAGTCGCATCCTCGTCAGGAACAAAACCCTCTAGAATAGCTGAACCATTCATCATTGGTACACCTGCTAGACTTACATTATCTTTAAGAACAATTTTTTTGCCTGCTAAATTTCCAATACTATTCCCTTTTACACTAGTTTTCCAATACCATGCATTATATAGATTTTCTTCACTATTAGGGCGATATCCCGAAGTTCGTGGATATTTTACTGGAAGACTAGGTTCTCCAATTTGATTTAAGCGATTGTAAGATTCAAGGGTACCTTCTATTAATTTTTGGTATGAAGCTAGGTCATTATTTGTTAGGTTAAGATTAAATCCCTCTGCAATTTTTTTTAATTGTTCAATAGTTGGTCGTTTTATAGCCATTCATTATCCTCCTTAGTCAAGCCTTGTTAGATTTCCAAAAGGGCCACTCATTACTCGTTCTGCAATAATGACTGTTTCTAAACATCTATTACCTCCCCAAATCTTTTTTTAAGCTTCTTTGTTATTCTTTTATGAGGACCATTAATTACTATAAAAAAGCCGTTTTTTTAAACGCTATGGTCTTTTCTAGGATTGTATCAACTTAATTATCATTATATTAACAACAAATGTTATCGTCTTGACCATAAAGGAACGTCAACTTGTCCGTTAGTGCACATTTTCAGAATTAATATTAGGAAACCTCACATTTCCCTTTTGCTATCTTTAGTGGAAATAGATGTGCAACTCTAGTCCTTTCTTGTCTTACAAACTCACTTTGGAAGAAATCTCCTTCTCTCGTACCAGAAATATAAGAAAGTAATATAAGTTATAGAATCTATTTATCAAAGTTATTAGAAACAGAATTATAACCAAGAGAAGAAAACCAGAGACAGAGAAGGTTCAAGCAAGCCTCGTTTCCTGTTCAGAAGAAGCTAGATACCTATATACTCCAGAATAATATCAAGTCTCTACAGAAATCACTTTTTACTCTAGTTAAGGAGGAATTTGTCGAAGAGAATGAGAATTCTTTTAGATAAAAGTAAAACTAGGAAAACTAACCAGAGCTTTGAAGATAGAAATGAATCCAGAATGTCTAAATATAAATTTATAACTACTCCTAAACTAGTAAAAATTACTGGTGGCTAACGAAAGGCATAAGCTCGGAGCGCTTGAAACATAAATCACACATTCACTTACCGGGGATAATTGTACCAACTCCCTTAAAGTGTGAAATATCAGGAAAAAGTCTAGAAGTCGCCATTCTCGTGGGAAGTTTTTAGGATTCTTGCCCCCCTTTACAAGCCACATTCCTCCTCTAATGGAGTCTAATGATGATTAAGTGGCCCACATTTGAAGTGATGGTCTTGGATTTTCTTCATACTGATGAAAACACCTTATTTTGTGTAAGAAAATATTACACATTGCTTATCCTTAAGTAACATTGACCTTAAAATTATAACTAGATTTAAACTTCAGAATTCAAAAAGTCTCTAGACTGGGGGAATTTAGATTGAAAAGAATCTTGACTACGAAACTGATAAAGGAACAGGAACGTTTCGCATATTGGCATGATATGGTCGGCGGAGCGATTGTACAGCAAGATATGTTTCAACTCTCCTCTCAGACGTTTTCAGGTCAAATTGAGACCGGCTCTTTAGAGAATATACAAATCTCTGAATTGTTTGCAGATCCGTACCATGCTGTTCATTCGAAGCGTCATATTTCAAAATTCGGGGAAGACACTTTCCTCATAATCCTACAAACTGCAGGCCAAGGTTATACCGAGCAAGATCAACGTGAGGCCCAACTTCAGCCAGGTGATTTTATCCTGTACGACTGTACCAGACCTTACATATTCCGTGGTGAACAACCGTATGAACAGCTTGTTTTCAAGTTCCCTCGTTCGTTACTTCTTGCCCGCTGCGGGCAAGCAAAGCGGATGACGTCATTACGGATGCCCGGGACACAGCATCCAGTTAGTTCAATGGTATCAACATTCTTGAGAAATGTGGCATCCTCTTATCTGGACTTCGACTCTGTCACTCAGGTACGAGTAGCTGAAAGTACTCTGGATTTACTTGCGACTGCGTTAAGCACGGCCTTCGGTGTTAAACTGAACGAGGTGAACTCCATGGCCAACGTCTATCGGGAGCGTGCCCGAGCGTTCATCTCTACCCACTTGGCCGATTCAGAACTAACTCCATCTTTGGTAGCCGAAAGCCAAGGAATTTCCCTCCGCTATCTACACAAGTTATTCGAAGCAGAAGGACAATCGGTAGCCACTTTAATTCGCAATCGACGCTTGGACCAATGTCGCCGAGACCTCGGCGATCCTAAACAAAACCATCGTACCGTTATGGATATTGCTTTTCAATGTGGCTTCAATGATGCTGCACATTTTAGTCGTATTTTCAAACGCCGTTTCAAGATGAGCCCAACTGAATACCGCATCTCTGCCTTGAACACATTGAATGAACAAACGAATCACGATTTGCTGTTTCCATATAAACAATGACAAACACTATATAAGGAAGCCCTAATTTTATCTCATCGATGACCAGAGAGTAAGCTTTAATTACACCATTTCCCTCAAACTTTTTAATACAATTGCCTACTGCTTGTACAGTCATATGGATTTGTTTACCTAAGTCTTTTTATTGAACACGTGAATTTTCGGTTAATACCCTAAGGATTTGAAAATTAATTTTATCAAGTTGCATATAAAATTCCTTTCACCATGAAATGATTTTACATAAAAGTGTTTCATCAAAGTATAGTTAGAAATTAAGATATTATTTATGTTTCTATGTA
>DATMFE010000489.1:0-11764 GCA_035556295.1 Ureibacillus sp. | reverse complement strand
GATGCACTCGTTGCTCAGTTAGAAGTTGTGGATGTAACCGCACCAGATGCACCACAGGTCAATCCTGTCATTCATAATGATACGATTATCACAGGAACAACAGAAGCCGGTGCAAGTGTTAAGGTAATGATGGGCAAGGTGAAGCTAGGTACAGCTACAGCAGATACTAACGGTAAGTTTAAGGTATCTGTGCCAAAGCAAAAACACAAGAATATTTTAACTGTGACGGCCTCAGATGTTTCTGGAAATATCAGTGAGGAAGCTGTTGTTGACGTATTAAAGAAAAACGAGAAGTAAGAGAGAAGGCAGGTTGCCGTATGGGAAACCTGCCTTTTTGTACATAAACATAATAATCTCTTTTTACTTAAAATTCTCGTTCGTCTTCAGTTTTCAGCATTTCTTCGTCTATGATGTCAACTAATTCTTGAATGCTAAACATATATAGAACAACCTCTTTGTCAACATCCTCAATATGAATTTCAGCTTGAATCCGTATTTTTGTCGGTTGTCCTTTATAAATAACATCAAAGGTTCCAATTTCTTTTATTTCGTTGTCCTCTTTCATTGTGTTAATTTCAGATTGAATAGTATTGATTTCGTCTTGATTAAAACCTAAATCCAATATTGAGGAGGATAAACGGTTTAAAAAAGGTTCTACCTCTTCAAGACCAAAATTCATTCCTGCTGCATATGGCGCTTCTTCGTAGTCATTTGTATTATTTTTTTGGTTAACCATATAAATAGTACCTCCAACAAAAAGTATAATAAGACTAATGATTAAAAACTTCACATATTTTCACGTCTTTCCATTTATCATTATAAAGCAACATTTAATCTTCTTCTATATTGCTAATTGGGGTAAATAATCTCAAGAGTTTTTTATATAAATGAAAGGCCTCTTATTAAACTAACAGGACAGTTTTGTTCAATATGTCAGGGGAAAGATTTTTGATATACCACCCAATTTAGGGAAACACTATTTGTGGTGATACTATTGAGGATAAGGGTTGCTTTATTAAGTATTGTGATGCCTGGTTTAGGCTAGTTATTAAATCGGCAATATATTAAATCAGTCGTCTTCTTAATTATAGAACATTTAATAAACTGTTTATCACATATAAACAAAGCACTTCTTCTAGATATGAATGGGTTACATAGAGAAGCTTTAGAAATAATAAATTATGAGTATGTAATGTTCTACCCTGGTTTTTATGTGTTTTAGATTCCGTTATAAATGCAAAAATAACAAAGGATACAAGGTTCACTTATTGGTTTATATTGGCTGGACTGTCAGGGACAACAGGAATAATATATTCAAGTTTTATACCTATGCCTATTTTTACAGTTGGTTTTCTTATGGTTGTTTTAATGCTAATTGGCACTGTTCACTGTTCTAAAAATAACAAGTAAGTATATTAAACTAACGAGTACGTTAGTTTAATAAGAATTAAGTAATATTATGAGTGAAGTCAGATTTTAGTTATTCAATTAAAGGGCGCTATCCTTGAACAAGGATAAGCGCTCACTTTTCATATAAGAGGTAGGTTTGTTAAATAAAGTGTTATAATTTTTAAAAGTTTAAGTAGGTGTCAATTATGACTTTAAATGAATTTATGGAGCTTCAAGAACGTGTAGCAAATGGAGAAGAATTTTGTTTTAATTATCAGAATGAAGAATATTGGTTAAGCCAAAATCCAGAAGGCTATTATCTTACAAGGGTTAGAGGTTCATATACTCAAGAGTTTGATACCTCTGAGGCTCTTTTTAGAAATGGAACAATTGAAGGAAGGTTTCTTTCAGAAGTTTATATAGATTTAAAGTGGTAATTAAATCCTCATAATAGGCTGTTGTTCAACTAACGAGGGCAATCGTTCAATAAGAACAGTCACTTCTTGTGCTAATGTCGCAGTTTAGTTAAAGAAGGAAGATTTATATACAATCGAGAATGATAACGGTTAAGTACGTTTAAATGGGGAAAAAAATTAGAGAAAAAGAAATAGAATGTCTCATTGGGGTGAACAAGGTGAATGAGGATAGAAAAGAACGTTTGAAAGAATTGTTAGATAAGCAAAGACAAAAGAGAATCGCAGAAGAGGAAAAAAGAGAGTATGAATATTTTTTAGAGGAAGTTAATGAGTTATTTCCGAATGATATCGAATACAAAGAAGAGGTAGGAATTTTATCTAAGGAAGACTCTGAAAAAATCAAAGATGAATTAGTTGAAGGATTTCCATTTGTTAATAACGGAAGAATCAACTGGGGCCTAATGTTTTATAAAGTAATATTTTCTGCCTCTGTTGACTATGAAAGTGCATTAATTGAGGTAATGAATAAAAACCATAAGCTAAATAATGAACTATGTTATATTATCGATTTTAACTATCAGTATGTTATTAAAACAAATTTGACTATTATCATTCATAGACTTGAACAAGTTAGTTCTCCGGATAGGTATATTTATTGTCCTCAAGTGAAGCTTGTCATTGATTTTCCCTCCGGTGATATAGCAGTAGGATGGAAGAAATAATTTTTGCTTTAACTAAATATTGTGAAGAATTGTACTTAAAGTAACGGGGTGTGATGCTTTAATAAGAGGGATCGCTTTTCTTATTGTGCTAATGAAGCAGTATAGTAGAATAAGGAAATCAACCATAAAACCAATATGGTCTTCAATTGCTCTCCTCATAGAAAGGAGGAATTAAGTTGTTAAAAATAAAAATTATTTCAGCCTTTTTTTCACTTATTGCTGGTAATGTGATGATTTACTTGGTGTTAATAGGAAAGGAACTAGTAAATCATAATACTGATTATAGTGAAAGCGACGGTATAGGATTTGTTATGTCCGTTATTATTTATGCGTCTGTACTATTTGTGTTGTTATATGGCATTCCAATTTCTTATGCTATTGATTATTTTACAAGGAGAATTACAAAAGCAAAATGGGTCTATTCTTTGTTGTGCCATATCTTATTTGGAATCCTTGGTCCTTTATTATTTGGGTTTTTACAGGACCCATTAGATTTTCTTTCAAGTTTCAATCACATTGATTCAGTATGGATGTGTTTTGCGGGAGCATATTTTGCGGGTCTTTTTGCAATAGGTCAACAACTTATTTATAGAATGACAAAAAAAGAGTCATAATTGTTCAATAAAAAGATGTGTAAGTGGCTTTTTTCTATTCAACCAATGGGGAGGTTAGTGGAGGAATTGTCTTTAGCTTTACTCCACAATCGGGCCAGATTGTTGAGGATCTCAGTTAAACAGATTGTGAAATAAATGTAATTAAAGTAACAAGCAGGAATGTCCAAGAAGATTTACAGGTATTAGATGACAATTTATAATGATAGAGATTTTAATTCGATTTTTTATGAGGTGTTTTGGGTGGGGAATAATATTTGGCAAAAGGATGACGAGTATTACAAGTTAGAACCATTAACGGATGAAATGGTAAAAGACGCAGAGGAAAACCTCAAAATAAAGTTACCGCAATCATACATAAATATCCTGAAGGAACAGAACGGAGGATATATTAAATTTGATTCATATCCTTCAGCTGTTCCAACATCTTGGGCTGATGACCATATCAATGTAGATCACATCTTAGGTATTGGTGAGGAAAATGGTATATTAGAAAGTGAATATTTAATTGAAGAATGGGGATTGCCAAATAATATCGTGCTAATCTCAGGAAGTGGACATTCGTGGATTGCTCTTGATTATAGAAACACAAAAGAAGAACCGCCAATTATATATATAGATGTTGACTCTGAGCAGATTATTGAATTAGCTCTAGATTTCGATTCATTTTTAAAAGGATTATATATAGATGAAACAACGCTTGAAGATACTTATTACGAACAAGACGAAAGAAATTGGACTCTCGATGAACTTAAAACAGCTTTATCAACGAATAATGAACAAGAGGTAATTCTAGCTTTGAACTATCTTTATGAAAATCCGAAAGGAAATGAACAATACATTGAACAAAGTATGATAGTTCTTCTTCAAAGCCCTATTCTTGAGCTTAAAGAGTTAGCAGCCAATTATGCTAATCATTTTAATGAAACAGGAATACTTTCTTCTAAAGGGGTAAAGGAGATTGTCTCCATTATTAAGAGTGACAAAGAAATAGAATATTATGTAGAGATGTTTTTCAGTGAAAACTGATGTGGGCTTCTTTACTATCGGGTACATTATCTTAACGATTTTCAACAAACGGGCGCTTTCCTGAAACAAGGAAAAGCGCTAATTTTCATTTTAGGGCCAATTAATTGAATAAGAAATGCCAAAATTAAAACTAACTTATAATCACATTTTAGGAGTTAAAATATATGTTCAAAAGTAGTGTATGGAAATACCTTTTATCGGTTATTGTTTATGTTGTAACAATTCTTGCTGTTGATGATAATCATAGATTTGAGGAAAATTCTCTAATCAGTTTTGGAATCTTTACATTCTCTTATTGGATAGGTGTTTGGTATTGGAACAAAAGAAAAAGAACAAGAGATAGCAGTAAAATTTAAAAATTTTTGTTCAATAATTAACGGGCGCGTTTCTACAATAAGTGGAGACACTTTTTTTTACGAACGGGGCAGTTTAGTGGAAAAAGGTTATATATGAATATGGTATATTTGATTAATATAATTCTCTTATTTTTAAGAACTTTAAAAATGGAAAGGAGAGGAAACCTTGTCCCTCTTTCTAAAAAGATTTATGACTGCTATATTATCTTCCTTTATTGTTAGTTTCCTTTTTTCTTGGTATCAATATGTTTTTCCAGCAATGCAGCACCAAGATACTTTATCTTCTTTCTATGATGACTTAGTTTACGGACTTATTTATCTAACAATAATATATGTGATAATTGGCATACCAATTTCCACTTTCATAGATAAATCTAAATTATCAACTTACTTATCAAAATTGACTTTATTTTCGTTATCTGGTGTCCTCGTAGGTGTTTTAGTGTCTGTTTTACTTGTTTTTGAAGGTTTCCCATTTTTAATAACCCCTTATTTCTCGATTTTGGGGTTTGTTTGTTCTAATGTTTTTTTTGCATATTTATATAATTTTAACAAAAAACGAAAATTAAAAATCGTAATAGATTTCTTCAACTATAGGGGTCAATCGTTAAATATAATCCAATATAGGGAGACGTGTATGAAAGAAGTAATTATTTCTGAATTAGGAAAATTAGTGGGATTAACATTACAGGATGCAGGAAGAGCTTCTAGCCTATTTTGGCTGGGTTTTGGGGATATAATTCAAATCATTAGGAGAGGAAAAACCCAAGAATCAGTAGAATACGCACTACATATTCAATGTTCGTGGAGAATTACCTTAAATAACAAAATTGTTCTAGCTTCACGGGATTTCTATTCTCCAAGCTCGGAATGGGATGGAGGCATTGAGGACTTCGATTGGGATATACAAGGTAACAATAGATTTGATGAACGAATCAAATCTATTATAAAGGGTCAAGGACAACTAAAGGTAGAGAGAATTGAATCTGATAAGGTTGGTGGATTAGAGGTCTTTTTATCAGATGGTTATAAATTAGAAGCATTTCCTGATAGTTCAGAAGACGATGAACAAAGTGAACACTGGAGGTTCTTTAACCGAAAAGATAATAGTCCTCATTTTGTTGTTACTGGACTGGGAATTGAAAAGGTTTGAACTTCAATATTGTGAAGAAATGTACTTAAAGTAACGGGTGCTTTAGTTGAATAAGTAGTTTTTTAAAGCTGATTTCAAATTAGAGATTAGCTTTTTTGAGTTCTTTAAAACAAACGATGTCATAACTTTAGGTTTGTGATACATAATTTCATTCAGCAATCGGGCCAGATTGTGGAACAAAACAGGTGGAAAAATGATCAAACTTTCTTTCAAATCTACAAGTTTTCAATTATGTTTTTATTGACGAACATACGTTCCTTATTGTAAAGTATGTTTATGGTAATAATGGTAGGTGGTTACTGTCACTTTGGAATTACTTAAGTATTGTAAAAAAATTAGAACTAAGGAGTTGTTGAATGATGTTAATTAGTTTGAACCCGTATTTTGTTTTTAACGGTAACGCGAAAGATGCGATCCATTTTTACGAGAAAGCACTTGGCGGGAAAGTGATGGGTATCATGACGTTTGGCGATATGCCGGCGGACCCGAATCATCCGTTGACGGATGACATGAAGGATCGCGTTATGCATGCACACTTGAAAGTCGGAGAAGCAGATCTCATGTTCAGCGATACGTACGAAGGCATGCCATATCAGCCAGGCAATATGATTCAGATGGCCATCCATCCCAAAGAAGAGGCTAGAGCTAGAGAAATCTTCGTCGCTTTGGAAGACGGTGGACAAGTGATTATGCCCCTTCAGAAGACGGATTGGAGCCCCTTGTACGGGCAAGTAAAGGACAAGTTTGGCGTTACTTTCCAAGTGAATGTCCCAGGAGAGCAGCCGTAGTAATATGACTTGTACTTTTAGAAAAACACGGGATATAAGAGTGTAGGGCTGTGTCAAATATGATATAGCATTTTCACAAAAAATAACCTCTTTTAGTTAGGAAAGGAGTCGATTATATGGAAAAGGTTACACCATTCTTAATGTTTCAAGATGGCAAGGCAGAAGAAGCGATGAATCATTACATATCAATCATTGACGATTCAGAAATTACAAGTATTGTTCGCTATGGAGCGAATGAAACTGGAGATGAAGGAACTGTAATGCAGGCTACTTTTTCCTTAAAAGGGCAAGAATTTATGTGCATTGACAGTAATGTGAAACATCAGTTTTCATTTACTCCTTCATTCTCAATTTTTATTACTTGTGATACAGAAGAGGAGCTTGACAATCTTTATGAGAAACTCATCATAGATGGGCAAGCACTTATGCCGTTAGGTGACTATGGTTTCAGTAAGAAGTTTGGGTGGCTAAATGATCAGTTCGGTGTTTCATGGCAACTTAATCTTCCAAAATAAATTTATGCTTGTTCTGCAATTGGGCGCTTTCCTGTAATAATAAGGATCAGCGCTTTTTTATTTTAGGGCCAGATTGTGGAATAACACCTTTTAAGAAAATTGGATATATATGTTAAATTTTATAAGAGGTTGTGAAGGTTTGTACTTAAACTAATGGGGCAGGTTTGTTGAACAAAAAACTGATATATGATTAGGTGGGGGTGAAATTTATGAATAAAGAACAAGCACTTTCTATACTTGAAAAATACTCTCCTATGCCGGATGAGGAGGATTTAACTGAAGAAATGATAGATGAGTATGCCAGTACTATTGAGTATTTTGGTGAGAATCCAGACTCAATCTGCATAGAACCTATTATGATGACGTTCAGTTTGGGCGATTGTTTTGGGGTATATGAACATGCAGTGAGTGTATTAATGAATTTTTCTAATGACCAAGTAATCCCATATTTGATTGAAGCGATACGAAGTAAAAATGGGGGAAGAAGATAATGGGGCACAGAGATAGCTAAATTCTTTCCAGATGAAAGATTAATTAGTTCTCTATCAATGTGTATTAACGATTCGAATGAAGAAATTAGGGCGTTTTCTGTTCATGCTTTAAATTGTGTTGGGCATAAGTCAGTATTACCCATTTTGCGAGAACGATTAGCAGAAGAACAAGACGAAGAAGTTTATTGGGAATTAAAACAAGCTATTTTGAAATTAGAAAAGATTTAAAAATAGCTGTTTCTTATTAAGCTAACGGGGGCCTATGTTTAAGATCTAGCTGCTATCGAAGGCAGCTTTTCTTATTGTGCTAACGGACAGTTAAGTTGAGGAAGGAATTCCAATCTCTTTATTGAATTATAAAAAAAGTAAACTTAAAAATTGAGGAGTGTTAGTGTGGGTGCTTGGGGAACAGGGATATTCGATGATGATACGACTTGTGATGTGAGAGACAGTTTTATTGACTACTTGGATGAAGGAAATACACCTGAAGAAGCTACTCAGCTTATCTTGGAGGAATATTTGGATGAGTTTAATCCAGAAGAGGATTTGGAGGTAATGTCTTTAATTTATATTGGTCTTTCAGCCATTCAAATGAAAAAAAAGTGCCTACAAGAACAAGTGCGTAAAACAGCTATAGACTTAATTGAACGTGGGGCAGACCTTGAGCTTTGGGAAGAGGCAGATACTAAAGACTATGAAAAACGGAAGGAGGTTTTAGGACAATTCAAGGAAAAACTAATTAACTTTTAACACCAGTTAATTAAAAGACAGGTGCTCTATTTAAATATCTGACTGCCAAAAGTGGCAGTCTTTTCTTATTGAATTGGCAGAATAGTGAAGAAGAATAATTACATCATAATATCGGAGGTGTTGTAATGATAACGGTTAATAATGCTGAAAATCACCTTAAAAATAAGATTGGTGAAGATACTGATGATATAAAAAAGGTTTGGGAAACATTTAAGGATTTTTGTAAAGAACCAGTTGAGGGAGGAGAAGATAAAGAAATCCTATTTCAATGTGGTGTTTATGATTTTACTGGAGAAGAACTATTTCACCTTGATTTTGTACGTCAGTTTACTGTTTATGAAGAAAATGAGTGTTCTCGTATGGAACAACTCCGCTGTGAATTTTCATTTAAACCAACAGAGGAATTAAGTAAGTTGGAAATAGGAGAATGGTCAATGGATTATGATGATATAGATGATTTTTTGAATCATATAGAAACCCTTCAGGAATTTAAAATACCTTTCAATTTAAAGCCAATAAAATCAGAGATATATCAGGAAGAAGTTTAAATCTTATTCCACTAACTAGCAGGTTAGTTTAACAAGTTAATAACACTAATAAGCCAGTGAAAACAACAATTTCATGTAGTAATATAATAAAAATATAACCATTCGAACCTTTTAAGAGAGGTGATTAAAATGAAGATAGAGATAAGCTACTTCCCTCCCGAAAAAATAATTACTGTATCGGGTTCAGAAGCCACTTATCCTTTTGAGATTAATGGTGAGTTCCAATATATCGTAGATTTTTCTTGTTATATTGATGGTCGTTATACTTGTACAAATGTCCATGAGGAATTCTTTAGCAATTGGATGGAGGGCCCGAACTATTATCCTATTTATTCACTTGCGAAAATCTATGATTTTCAACAAGCAGAGTACGAAGATATGTTTAAGATGCAAAATATAGAGTTCAATTATATGAAGGGGAGTCGTAAAGATACTTTCTTTGTAAAGGCAATTATCCGCAGCCCGAAGCAATTTAAAAAATATTATCCTTATTTGCACGGGAACGGGAGTATGTTGAACTTATCATTATGGTCCTTAAAACAGGATGTGTTCAGATTAGAGGAAAGGGAATATGAGTCACCTTATCCTGTAAAAAAGACAAAAAATAACCGAACCAGACTTGTTAAACTAAAATGGATGGCCAGTACCCCGATAGCAAATTTAACTGAAAATTCCACTATGTTTTGGATAGGGTATGATGGCGATTATATTACAGCGTTCTCAAATGATGAACACTTTTCAACAATAGACTTTCTCCAAAAAATAATGCCAGAAAAGGTCGAACTGGTGACTGATTATGATTGGGAGTAATGCTTTCTCGTTCAGTCCCTTTGTTGAACTAACCGGGGCGTTAGTTGAAGAACTCTGGCTGTTAACGAAGTAATATCTCAATAATCTATATCTTGTGTTCAACCGAATGGCTTTAAGAAAAGATAAATCCTATTTCATCCCTAATTTTGTTCTTGTTCTGATTAGTAGCGTTATAGGAGAGGTTCTTAATGGAGGTCTTCAAAGCCCCGATTATGAAACCTATGCTATTGCTATGTTCGTTTTAAAATTCAACATAATTGTAAGCGTAATTGGGAGGTTACTATGTTCTACTATTTTAATATTAAAATATCGCAAAAAAACGGACTGGACAACATATTAATAAATTCATTTTATTTTGGTGTGAATTGTGAAGGAATGTACTTAAAGTAAACTAGCTAATAGAAGCTATAGTAATCTTCCATAATCGGGCGTGTTTCCGGAACTCAGAAAAAGCTACTTCTTGCTAATTAATTTTGAACACCTCCACCGCTAAAAATGGAGGGGCGAGATAAAGTGAAGAAATTTCCCTCAAATCTAATATCTATTATGTTTTATACAATATTTGTAGTAAGCACGATGATTTCGTTATTTATTGTATATAAGAATATTGATAATTCATTTGCTTTTAAATTTGTTATTGGCTATGTTGTTTTTCTTATGTTATTTCTTTTTTATTTCATTGTGGCAACTGTAATCAATGTGAGAAAATTAAAATGGTTTGATATTAGAAAAAGAATGTATAGATTTATTTCTGCTTTTGTTCTCCTTAGTGGGACGAGTATTATTTGTTATTATTTTTTTAGACCTGTAGAAATAGATTGTTATAGAATTTTTTCTATTGCGTTAGGTTTATCTTTAGGGATAGCTTTTTTAGATTTAGCGTTCTTTAGAAAGAAAAATGTAGATTAACTTTTTATTCAGCTAAAGGGCGCGATTACTCAATAAGAGTCGTCGCTTCTTGTGCTAACCATAGGTTAGGGGTATATGAATGAGGTGATAACTTGGAGTTCTATAAAGGTAAAGGTGAATTTTGGGATGAAGGCGAAAAACCTATATTGGATTTAGATATTAGAATTGCTGAGGAAAAGTTAGATGTTAAATTTCCTCTGTCATATATAGAATTACTAAAAGAACATAACGGTGGTACTTTAAAATATCCAAACATTTTTATTGAGGAAAACGATAAGGAACGATTTACAATTCCAGAGATATACGGAATTGATTTTGAAGGCGAACAAAATGGTGTAGGTATCCTTGCTTCTAAGTATTGGATTAACGAGGTTGGTTTACCTGAACCTATAATAATTCTATGGGGTGATTATCATAGTTGGATTGCTTTAAACTATGGGGAAAATGCTGGAAATCCCTCGGTAGTTTACTTTTACGAGGAGTACTTATCAGACAATGAGAAATGGAAACAAATAAAAATAGCAAATGATTTTGATGCTTTTTTAAGAAAACTATCTCGTGGTTCTATTTTAGACCCTAAAAGATTAAAACCGAGTTACGGGAGAAAGAAAAAGTGAAGGAACTTTGTTCAACTACCGGGTAGCTTGAGTTTAAAAAGAGTCGTAGCTACGACTCTTTTTCTTGTTTCACGAATGTGGCAGTTTAGTTAAAGGAAGCGATGTTAATTACAACATCTCTTTTTACTTAAAATTCTCGGTTATCTTCAGTTTTCGGCATTTCCTCATCTATGATGTCAACTAATTCTTGAATAATAAACATATATAGAACAGCCTCTTTGTCAACATCCTCAATATGAATTTCAGCTTGAATCCGTATTTTTGTCGGTTGTCCTTTATAAATAACATCAAAGGTTCCAATTTCTTTTACTTCGTTGTCTTCTTTCATTTACTTTTCTTTCTATTCTTCAACAAATGCTGAAAGCGTCATTTTTTGTGGGACAATATATTCTAAAAATAAAATCAGGTAAACCCAGGTTACTTTATCCACTTACAGGTACTCATGCAGATCTTTATATTTGTTTTATAATTTATATTAGTGTTAGCATTTACTTAACCTATTAATTATTTATTGAAGGTGAGGTTTATAATTGTGAATGAAGTGATAAAATCATTGAAAGCTCATCGTTCTTTCCGTTCGTACCAAAACACGGCGGTGAATGAGGAGCAGTTGGATCAGATGATCCAGTCGGTTCAGGCAGCTCCCAACTGGATTAACGG
>DATMFE010000488.1:0-15611 GCA_035556295.1 Ureibacillus sp. | reverse complement strand
AAACTCTCCATAAAAGAGAAAATTTGATAAAGCTCAAATTTCTTGCTGGCATCAATTTTGATGTCCAAAATTTTGTTTCTTCAAATTAATGAAGAAACTATATTCATTAACGTTTTGTTGTTCAGTTTTCAAGGTTCGCATCATCACTTTAACAGCGACTTATATATTGTATCATTACTATTTTGTTATGTCAACAATAACTTTTGTCGACTTTTTTCAAAAAGTAACTCTAATAATATAACACTTATTTCGATCAACGTCAATTACTTTTATATCATTTGTAATCCCTATCAATCGACAACTATTATATTGTATCAACTAACCATATCAAAGTCAATAACTTTCTTTCATTAATAGTATTTATTTGATTATGCCTGAGCGGTAATTAATAATATAGCACTATAACAAATGGATTGCAAGCAAATATATGTATTTTATATATTCTCTTCTTAATTGTTACTAATAGTTTTTTAGTAAACATTCTAATTATAATTCAAATTGCTTTCGGTTTTAGATTAAATCAATTGAATGATGCATCTGCTATAGCAAATTGCTATATATTTTCCCCCTTAATAATTTCCTTTTGAAGTAGAGTATTGCTTTTATACAGCCTATTCTAAAAATTTATAAACTCCCATGATTCAATAATCCTGTTACACCCTACAGGAAATTTTTCTTTATTTCTCATGCATCGGTGTCTTCATACGCCTATCACATCTATACTCACAAAGCTATCCGTTGGAGTGATACCACATTTTTTCTAGACTTTTTATATCTATTTCCGATTGATCGCTGATTAAATTGAAAAAAACAAAAGAAAAGCGCCTCCAACACTAGATAAATTCGTTGGAGGTGCTCTCTTTTTATATTAATTAAGGGAGGAAGCTAACTAATATCTTTCTGCATACCTTTAATCCCGTAGATCTGTATAGCGTTGATAATCACCGCTATTACAATAATTGAACCTTTTACAACAAGTTGCATATATGATGATACACCCATTAATACCATTCCATTAGTAAGGATTGCTATGAATAATGCGCCAATAAATGTACCAATTACAGATCCCTTTCCACCTGCTAAACTTGTCCCACCAATAATTACAGCGGCAATCACATCTAGCTCCCAGCCATTTGCAACAGTTGGATTTCCTGACATTAATCTAGAAGATAAAATAACACCTGCTAAAGCAGCAAACATACCTGTAATTACAAAAACCGCTGTTTTTACTTTTGCAACATCTACACCTGAGAGTTGTGCTGCTTTTATATTGCTACCAACAGAATAAACATACCTACCAAATGGCATTTTAGCTAATATGAAATAAAATAAAATATATAACGCAATCATTAAAATTACTACAAACGGTATTGGTCCAATAAAACCACTACCTATAAATGAAAAACTTGTTGGAAACGGTGCAATTGGAAAACCACCAGTTATTAAATATGCTACCCCTCTCCATACAGATAGCCAACCCAAACTTGTAATAAATGAGGGTATACCATAGCGATTTCTTAAAAATCCAATTGTCCAACCACTTATTCCACCCATTATAATTGTCAGTACAATTGCAACCCAAATATTCAATCCCATTACAATAGATAAATATCCCAAAACTGCACTACTTGCCGCAACCAACGAACCCACTGAGAGGTCAATTTCTGCTGTAATAATAACCATTGTCATACCTATCGCAATAATTGCAATCATTGACATCTGCCTAAATACATCAATAAAATTTGATGTAGTTAAAAAGTTAGGAGCGATTATTGAGAAAACAATAATTAATAGAATTAAAACACCTGTCAGACCAAGAATATTCTGATTCTTCTTAAAGAAATCAAATAGTTTGCTTGTTTCCTTCGTATTCAATACGATAGCTTGTTGTTCCATTTCGACCCTCCATTATAGCTGTAGTTAATTCATTTACTGATAGATTATCATTTTCAATTTCGTTAACGATTTGACCCTTTTCCAAAATTAAAATTCTATCAGTAATTTGAACTAATTCTTCCAAATCTGAGGAGACAATTAATACAGCAATGCCTTTTTCTACAATTCCCTCCATCAAATCGTAAATTTGGCCTTTTGCTCCTACATCAATACCTCGCGTAGGCTCATCTAGCAGTAACACTTTTAGATTCTCTAAAACTAACCATCTACCAAGTATGGCTTTTTGTTGATTTCCTCCACTAAAATATTCAATTTCCTTTTCTGGTAGATTAGGAAAGAACCCTGTTTGATTGATTGCCATATTTGTATATTTTTCTTCTAAAGTTGTTTTTAAAAATATCTTATTTGAAATTTGGTTCATGATAGAAATAACAATATTTTCTTTTACACTTCGACCTTGTAAAATTCCCTCGCTTTTTCTATCTTCAGTTACAAATCCTACTCCATGCTTAATCATCGTTTTTTGTTTAGGGTTTGTGAATATCTTTCCATCAATTTCGATTTCTCCCTGATGCAAAGTTTCATATCCAAAAATCGCCTTCATAATCTCTGTTCTTCCCGATCCCATCTGTCCTGTAATACCCAGTATCTCTCCAGCACATAAATCAAATGAAATATTGGAAATATCTTTGGTATGTACATTTCGTAAGGATAGTACCTTTTGGGGTTTTTTTGAACTCAAACTTTTCTTTTTATGCGCTTTATTATTAGTACCTAGCATTAAGTCAACCATTTCACTTATTGTTTTTTCACCTACATTAAAAGTACCAACGTTCTTTCCGTCTCTAAAAACACTAATTCTATCGCATATCTCCGATAACTCATTTAAGCGGTGTGTAATATAGATTATCCCAACACCACTCTCCTTAAGACGCCTTACAATTTCAAACAGCTTTTCAGTTTCTTTTGCATTTAATGCAGATGTTGGTTCATCTAAGATTAAAATTTTCGCTTCTAATGAAATGGCTTTGCATATCTCTACAATTTGTTGCTCCCCGACAGGTAAGTTTTCAATTAAGGTTTTTGGATTTATTTTTACGCCTACTCTTTGCAATAACTTCTTAGACTGTTCATGCATTTCATCATAATCAATTGTTTTAAGCACTTTAGATTTTAATGGAAATCTTCCAGCAAAAATATTTTCAGAGACGCTCAAATGGTTAAATAGACTGAATTCCTGATATACAATCGTTACTCCTAAATCTTTTGCCATTTGTGTTGATTCGATTTTAGCTGGAGATCCTTCAATAAGGATCTCCCCTGAATCAGCTTGATATGCACCTGAAATCATTTTAACTAAAGTAGATTTTCCAGCTCCGTTTGAGCCTAGAATAGCATGTACTTCTCCCGGAAACAGTGTAAAGTCTATTTCCTTCAACACGTGGACAGGACCAAAGTTTTTACATATTTTCTTCATTTCAAGTAAAGTATCAGGCATATCAAATCACCAAGCCCCTATAAGTTTTTATATTTCTCAATATATTCCTTGATTTTGCTTTCATCTTCCTTTGTAAAGAAGTCTAAATCTACAATAATCTCATCACTAACAGATTCACCTTTTAGAGCTTGTACTGCAGCTTTTACAGATTCATAGCCGATTTTTTCTGGGTCTTGTGTCGACACGGCTTGGTATGGACTAGAAGAATCCAGCAATGTATTAGCTGTTTGTAAGTCCATATCTGTTCCGAAGAATTTAATTTTGTCTTGAAGACCTTTCGATATAATACCTTGTACTACACCGTGAGTCGTACCACCATTCGCTGCCCACATAATATCCATATCAGGATTTGCCTGTATCATTGTTTCTGCAACGGACATCCCCTCTTCTGGACCATTTGCATCTTGCTGACTCACGATTTCAATACCAGGTACTTTTTCTATCTCTGATAAGAAACCTTCTGCACGATCAATTCCAACCTCAAACATTGATAATGTCACCATTCCAATTTTAGCTTTTCCATCAAGTTCAGTTTCCACATACTCAGCAACTTTGCGTCCTGCTTGAGCACCTAATTCGAAGTTATCAATACCTACAAAGTATTCCATTACGCTCTCATCAACGTTTGTATTGTAATTTACAACAAGTACATCTTCATCTTGAGCACGCTTAATAGCCTGTACTGATGATGACGAATCAATCGCCGATACTAGTACTGCATCCATTCCTTGGGAAATGTACGTGTCGATTAAACTAGACTCTGTTGCTAAATCAAGGTTCGAGTTACCAATTTTCAAGTCAACATTAAACTCTTCGGCTGCTTGTTCCATTCCATATTGAATTTGCTTGAACCATTCAACATCTGATTGCATCAATATTCCTGCAATTTGATACCTTTCTTCATCTCCAACACTATTTGAACTACCTGAAACTGGAGTTGTTTCTTCATTTGAACTACATGCCCCCAATAGTAAAGCACTTAACAATACCGCACCACCAAAAACAGACTTGAACTTTTTCATAATTATTGTCCCCTTTACAATAAATTATTTAATTTCCTCTAGATACACAGGTCGATTTTCTTTCATTGACTGATATGCTGCATAAACCATTTGAAGTGTTTTCAAATTATCTTCAGCGCTATTTTCCGGCTGTAAGTTATTTAGTATTGCATTCATTAGCTCTCCCATAGTTCCAATAAATGCATCAGGAAACCATTTTCCCTCTAGCTTGGGTGTAATCCATGTTCCTTTTTGTATAACATTTGAAGTAAATGTTAATGAATCTTCTCTTCCAATTGGGTAATTATAGAGAGCACCATTTTCGCCTTTAATTACACCCTCAGTTCCATCAAATCTATATACTGCATACCAATCATCTTGCGTAAATTGATTGTTATGGGTATCGTAAATTAATCCTCGAACTTCACCAGGAAATTTCATATGAATCATTGTACGAGTTTCACCTTTAACTTTTTGCCCTGGAAACTTCGCTCCATCTGCATAAATATATTCTGGTGTTCCATATAGAAAACGGATTGAATCCATATAGTGAATGCTATGGTACATAATTTCTAAGGTATCTATGTCCTTTAAAAATGGCCAATTCTCAAATTCTGTTAATACATTTACCTGAATTGAAGCATTAACTAATTCCCCTATCCATCCCTTCGAAATTATGTCTGATGCTGCTCGAATTGATGGTGCCCAACGCATTTGCTGATTAACAGCTACTTTAACATTATGCTGTTTTCCTATTTCAACGATTTTCTTTGCGTTTTCAAATGTATCTGCTAGTGGCTTTTGACACAAAATATGTTTTTTCGCTTTTGCCGCTAATTCAACAACGGACAATTGCATTTCAGCCGTTAAAGCGATATCTACTATATCTACCTCTGGATGATTCACAAGTTCTTCAACCGAATCTAGAACATATGGAATTTTGAATTTTTCTGCTAGTTCTTCTGCTCTAGCCCTTGTCCTATTATAAATTGCAACAACTTTAAATCCTGCACTTTCATATGCAGGCAAATGTGCTTCTCGAACAATTTCGCCCGCTCCTATAATACCTATACGCAGTGAATTATTTTTTGGAATAGGTGGTTTATAATTTAAATTATCCATTTTATCAGCTCTCCTTTATTATTCCAGGTAAAATAGTTCTTCCATTTCAGACCACCATTCACCAGGTTTTCGGTTATCATAAGGATTTTGAAGAGGCTTACATAAATCCCACCATTTCTGAGTAATAGGATCCTGAGCCATAATTTCCATATCCGCTTCATAATCAGTACCTATATATTCAAAATAGCTAAATAACTGTCCATTTAAGTAATAAATAGAGTAATTTTGAATGTTACATTGTTTGATTGTTGCTAATACATCAGTCCATACAGCTCTATGTAACTCCTTATATCTCTCATAATTATCAGTTGATAATCGAATTACACTCGCGACTCTTTTCATAACGTATCCTCCAAATCGTAAAAACGTATGGCGGTTTTATACCAAATATCATCCTTTTCCTCTTGTGTATAGCTTGATAAACATTCATTTGTTGCGTCAACAATTTTCTTATAGGTACCCGCCAAATTCAATACTGGCCAATCACTGCCAAACATCAGCCGATTTGTGCCAAATTGTTCTATTGCAATGTTAATATAAGGTTTAAAATCATTGGCATCCCAATCTTCATTAGCTGCAGTGTTTAATCCAGAAATTTTAGCAAAGATATTTTGATTGAGAGACAGCTCCTTCATTAAAGATTGCCATGGTTCAAATCGTCTATTAGCAATTTCTGGTTTCGCTAAATGATCGACTACTATCTTTAAAGATGGAATTTTTTCAGAAACAATAACAGCTTGTTTTAAATGCGTTGGTTCAGTTGCCACTAAATCAAATGGAATATTTGCATCTGCCAACATTTGAAGCCCTTGTAGTGTATTAGGATGTGTTAACCATGTTGGATCTGATTCATTATGAATCAAATGTCGCATGCCTTTAAAATAGGGAGTTTGTTTATAATACTCTATACTTGATTGTAGATTAGCTATATCCTTTAAAGGCAGCCAACCAACTACTCCTGCTACCCAGTCATAAGAATCAGCAATCTCTAGCATATAGTTAGTATCTTCAAAGCTATCAAAGGCTTGTACAATAATAGTTTTATCAATATCAACAGTAGGTAAAATTTGAGCTAACTCATCAGGGCCAATATTACGGTAAATCTCTTTTTCGTTAGGCGTTGGCCATTTATATGGAACTCTGTTAAAATCCCAAAAATGTTGATGTGTATCAATTTTCATATTTCCACCTCGTTTAATGCATTTCGTAGCCTCCACACACATTAAGTGCCTGTCCATTTACGTAGTCGCTTAATGGCGAACTTAAGAATAGGGCAGTTTTTGCTACATCGTCAGGTGTTCCCAATCGATTTAGCTTAACTCTTTGTAAAAACGTATCGCGTGGATCTACACCTTCTAGGATTTGTCTTCTTTCGTAAATTTCATCCATCATAGGAGTGGTGATTACACCTGGGCAAATTGCATTTGACCTAATGTCATACTTTCCAAAGGCTTCAGCACTTGATTTCGTTAGACTAATAACAGCGGCTTTGCTTGCAGCATAATGTGGTGCTAATGGCCGCCCGCTTCTACCAGCAATTGAAGACATATTAATAATCGATCCTGCAATTCGATGTTCTTTCATATAACTAGCAGCAAATTGTGTTAAAAAAAACATACCTTTTAAATTAATACTCATAACTTGATCCCATTCTTCTTCTGTTACATCAAGAAATGGCGTTGTACGCATAATACCTGCGTTATTTACTAAAATATCCAATTGTCCAAAGCTATTAATTGTCTGTTCAACAATACTTTGGCAACTTTCCCTATTGTTAATATTAGCAACTATAGAGAGAACCTTTTTTTTAAAACGCTGTTGCAATCGATCACAGGTTTCATTAATTTCAGGGTTAATATCAACAATCATGCATGCGCATCCTGCCTCTAATAGAATTGTTGCAATATCTAGTCCAATTCCCTGATGTGCACCAGTTATTATGGCTACTTTATCTTGTAAGTCTATCGCGTACATCTGTTCACCTCATTTAAAATAAATGCCATTTATTTTCTTCTAATATCGTTTCCAGTGTATTCATAAACATAGCTCCATCAGCTCCATCAATTAATCGATGATCAAAGCTTGCTGTAACATTCATCCTTTTTTTAACTTTAACTTGACCTTGGTCTAAATATAGAGAATCATCAATTTTGCCAACAGCTATAATTCCGCTTTCAGGTGGATTAATAATAGCCGTAAAGTGATCAACGTTTAACGTCCCAAGAGAAGAAATTGTGAAAGTAGCTCCATTCATTTCTTCCATAGAAAGTTGTCCGTTCTGCGCCTTTTTAATAATTTCTAGTCGTTCTTTAGCAATATCAATTAACGATTTATTTGCCACATTTTTAATAACTGGAACAAATAAACCCTGATTAGTAGCAACTGCAAGCCCAATATTTATATCCGTATTTTCTTGAATATAATGAGCATCTTCCTTAACGATGTAGTAATTGTTAAAAATCGGGTGATTATCAATGCTTTGGGCAATTGCCTTTATTAAGAAATCGTTCATTGAAATTTTTATACTTCCACTGCTTAGTAGATTCATCTTCTTTCTATACTCTTCTATATATTCAACCTGAATATATTTTGATATCGTAAATTGAGGAATCATCATTGTACTATTTGTTAAATTTGTAGCAATGGCTTTTCGTATTCCTGTTACTCTTGATAACTTTCCTAGAGTTGAAAGGGATAAATCTATCTGATTTTCTTCTTCCTCGAGTTTACGGTAAACGTCTCTTAATACAATGCGACCAAAAGGTCCACTAGCAGTTATACTTTGCAAATCTATTTGATTTGCAATGGATAGTTTTCTTGCGGCTGGAGAAATACGAATTAAGGACTCTTTTTTCGAGCGTTTTTCCATAATCGACTCAGTTGGTTGTAGTTGATTATTTATCTGCTTTTTTGGCTTATCTAATTGGTTATCTTGATTAGTTATTTCAATTTTTTCATCAACTTGATCTATAATCATCCCAATTACCGTTCCAACAGGTACTGTTTCTCCATCATGAACAATTATTTCACCTAAATATCCATCCGTGTTAGCTTCAACTTCAGACACAGCTTTATCTGTTTGGACTTCTAAGAGAATATCTCCTCTTTTAACGGAAGTCCCTTTTTCCGCCAACCAACTTACTATCGTTCCTTCTTCCATATTTAAACTCATTTTTGGTAAGATGATTTCGGTTGTTGCCATGTTTACACCCCTTTAACTATGAATTTCTTGACCATTAACCGCCAACGCAGCTTCACTAAATATTTCACTTACAGTTGGATGAGGATGAATTGTAAACCCAATTTCCATGGATGTAGCTTCTACTAGTAAAGCTAAGCTTGCTTCACTAATAAGCTCTGTTGCCTTATCGCCTATGATATGAACCCCAAGTATTCGGTCTGTTTTTTCGTCTACTACAACTTTAATAAATCCATCTGTTTCCCCAGTAATAACCGATTTACCATTACCGCTAAGCTGAAATGTTCCTACTTTAACGTTATAGTCATTTTTTGCTTCCTCTTCAGTTAATCCAATACTTGAAACTTCTGGGTAGCTATATATACATTTTGGAACATAAAATTCATCATATTTAACTTCTTGATTTCCGAGTATACGATCGATTACAATCTCCGCTTGATGTGAAGCTGCATGTGCCAATTGAATATTGCCTGATGCATCCCCAATTACATAAAGTCCTTTTTGTGTAGTTTCAAGATGATCATTAACCACTATTCGATCTTTTTCCAAACCCATCTGTTCAAGCAAAACATCTCCATTAAAGCGCTTTCTTCCAATAGCTACTAATACATATTCAGCCGACTCCTCATTAATTATGCCGTCTTTTTTTGTATTAAATCGTACCTTTTCAGCCGACTCTACAAAGCTATTAAAATCTACTTCATATTCCACTTTAAACCTGACGCCATTTTTAATTAGCCTTTCCTTCAGCTTATTTGAAATATCCCGATCTACTGTAGGAAGTATATACTTCTCTTTTTCTATTATTGAAACAGGAATACCAAGCTGACTAAAAAACGTTGCAAACTCTATGCCTATAACACCTGAACCAATAATAGCAATCGATGTTGGCAACTTTTTCAGTTTTAATAACTGGTCACTAGATAAAACTTTTTCAAATTGCTCATTGACTTCATTAGGCACAAATGGAACACTTCCTGTAGCCATAATAATTTCTTTAGCTGAAATAGTCGTTTCATTCGAAATAACATCAAAAAAGTCCTTTTTTATAATTGATTCTACTTTTTGTGAAAAAAAATCAATCTTATTTTTTTGAACCAAATATTGAAGACCGTTAAATAGTTGAGAAATAATTTGATTCTTATAGCTTAAAAATTGATCCCAATTTAATTCCTCAATGTTGGGTTGTTGAAAATTTGGAAATCCCATTTTTTTCAATTTTTGAACATCCTGATACTTGTTGGATAATTGCAAAAAAGATTTTGTTGGAATACAGCCTTCATGTAGACAAGTCCCTCCAATTTTCCCCTTTTCAAACAAAGCTACTTTTAACCCATTTTTAGCAGCCTTAATAGCAGCCGTATAGCCACCTATACCTCCGCCGATTATTGCTATATCATACACAATGTTCACCTCTTATTTTGGAGCCTGGACAAGTTCTAATGTAATATTATCTGGATCATAGAAATAAACGGTATAACCACCTTTATTTCTGCCTTCCAAAATGTTTACAACATCAGATTTAAATTTAATGCCAGCATCTTTTAATTTTTGAACCAAAGTAAAAATATCATCTACTTCAAAGGCAAAGTGAGCACTTCTTGTATGAGCAGTACCTACCGGCACATACTCACCTTCCGGATGAACATACTCAACTAATTCCAGTACATGTCCTGATGCGCCCATTTGCTTGTTTGTAATACCAAACATAGCAACTTTTAAATGGGCATTCGGATAATCTACTAATTTTGCAGTATATTCATTATGTTGAATTTGTTCATGTATAAGTGTTAAGCCTAAGATATCTCTGTAAAACGCGATTGATTTTTCGATGTTGGAAACCGTAAAGCTTGTATGCCAAATATCCCTAATCATTAGCTACCTACTTTCGTATATAAAACTTCTTCAATTGCTTCAATAATACGTTTTTCATTCGGCAGCACTTCTTTTTCCAGTTCCAAATTATATGGAATCGGTACATGTAAAGAACCGACACGTTTAATAGGTGCATCTAAGTAGTCAAATGCGACATCTTGTACAATAGAACTTAATTCACTACCCCAACCGAAATTTTCCGCTGCCTCATGAACAATTACTAATCTATTTGTTTTCTTTACTGATTCAATTACTGTAGTTGTATCCATTGGTACAAGCGTGCGGATATCAATTAATTCGGCGCTGATTCCTTTAGCTTTTAAATCCTCTATAACATTTTCACAAATTTGTACTGACCGAGAAATTGATACAATTGTTACATCAGATCCTTCTGTTATAATATTGGCTTGACCAAATGGTATTGTATATTCCTCTTCCGGAACTACTCCCTTAGTGTTATAAAGCAATTTGTTTTCAATAAACATAATTGGGCAATTATCTCGTATGGCTGTTTTTAATAATCCCTTCGCATCATAAGGATTAGATGGGACAACAACTTTAATTCCAGGTATGTGTGCAAATATAGTTTCTAAACTTTGCGAATGTTGAGCTCCATTTCCTCGACCACCACCTCCTTGAGTTCTAAAAACAATTGGTACTTTGGTTTGTCCACCTGACATATAAGTCATTTTCGCACCTTGATTTAATATTTGATCTAGCGCTACAAATGTAAAATCAATCCACATAAACTCAACAATTGGCTTAAGACCTGTCATTGCAGCTCCTATACCGGCGCCTGCAAAACCAGCTTCAGAAATTGGCGTATCAATAATACGTTCCTTTCCAAACTTTTCAATTAATCCCTTTGTGACATTGAAAACGCCACCATATTCTCCGATATCTTCACCTAGAACAATGATTTTATCGTTTGAGGACATTTCTTCATAAATGGCTTCATTTAGTGCTTCCGCATACGTAATAATACGACTATTAGTAGACATCAGTATAAACCTCCTCAAAACTTGGTTGTTCGGATTCCTTCGCACGATTAAATGCACCATCAATTAGATTCTTTACTTTTTGCTCTATTTCATTAAGCTTCTCTTCAGACAAGATATCAGACTCTAGTATTTTTCTTTTAAATTGTTTCAAAGGTTCTTTATCTCTCCAACTATTTACTTCCTCTTTAGTTCGGTAAATTTCTGTATCACCAAACATATGCCCTAGTAATCTATAAGTTTTTGCCTCTATAAATACAGGGCCGTTACCATTTCTTGCATACTCTGTTGCTAATTTAGCGACTTTACGTACAGCAAAAACATCATTTCCATCTACAACATAGGAAGGAATACGATACGCTAAACCTCGTTCTGCTAAATGCTCATTTAGTACTGAATCTTTAATAGGTGTCATTTCTGAATATAAATTATTTTCACAGATAAAAATAACTGGTAATTTCAGAATAGCTGCTAAGTTCATAGCTTCATGAAATACACCTTGATTTGTTGCACCATCTCCGAAGTAAGTAATCGATACTTGACCTTGATTCATAGATTTGGCAGTTAGCCCCGCACCGACAGCAATTGGAATTCCACCAGCAACAATCCCATTTGCACCTAACATGCCAAGCTCATTATTTGCAATATGCATCGGCCCTCCTTTTCCCTTACAATAACCATCTATACGTCCAAACATTTCAGCGAATAGCTTAAACGGGTCTGCCCCTTTTGCTAAAGCATGTCCACGTCCACGATAGGTTGTGGTCATATAATCTGATTCATTTATAAATTCTCCAATACCAGTAGCCACTGCTTCTTGTCCTATATAAGGATGGAGGGAACCTCCTAGAAGTCCTTGCTTGTATGCTTCAATACTTGTTTCCTCAAAATACCGAATTTCTGTTAATTTTGACCATATCAATTCAGCCTTTTGTTTTGTAATGTTGTAATCCTCTTTCTCTGTTTCAATAAATTTAATATCCAACGCGCCCAATCCCTTTCTGATTATTCAGTCTTTTTTGAAGCCAATTTTCCGGCATAAGCGAATGTACCCTCTTTTAATTCTAGTATCTCTATACGCACATCTTCTAACTTGACATCTAATGAATTAACTAATGCATTTGTTACTTGCTCAACCATTTTTTGTTTCTTTTCAAAAGTACGACCTTCCATAATTTTAATTTTTACATATGGCATACTTTCCCTCCGAATCTAGAACATTTTGAGTAAACTGCTTGCATAGCCCCAAATAATTCATAGGATTTAACATTTCATCAATTTTATCTTTTGATAAAATTTTATTTACTTCTTCCTCAAGCATAATTTCCTGACTTAAACTTGTGTTATTTTCATAGGAACGCATACATGCTTTATAAACAACCTCATGCGCTGTTTGTTTACCTATAAACCCAGATAACTCAAACATTAATTTTTCACTTAATATTAACCCTTTCGTAATCTCGATATTGGCACGCATTTGATTTTCATAAACTCGTAGGTTTTCAATAATTGTTGTCATGTCATAAAGCATTTTACTAATATAAATACTCATTTCTGGCATGACCTCTAATTCAACTAACCACAAGCCCATATCTCTTTCATGTTCTTGTACTAAAGAATCATGAATTAATGGAACTTGCATACGAACAAGTCTTGAAAGACCGACGATATATTCACAAACCATTGGATTTCGTTTATGTGGCATAGTACTACTACCAATTTTCCCTTCTTGGAAACCCTCTTCTATTTCACGTATTTCAGTTCGTTGTAAATTAATTATTTCATTTGCAATTTTTCCTATTGTACCCGCTACTAGAGAATACGTATTGGCAAGTTCGGCTATATTATCCCTGTTAGTATGCCATGTTATTATTGGTACTTGTAAATTCAATTCCTTTATAACAGCTTCTCTTAACATCATGGCATCTGGTCCTAAAGAAGCTAAAGTACCGGCTGCGCCTGAAAATTGACCAATAAATACACGTTCTTCGATTTCCTTCAATCTAGTATAGTTTCTTTTCATCTCAGCCAACCAACAAGCCATTTTATACCCAAGCGTTATAGGTAAGGCATGTTGTCCATGTGTTCGTCCAGCCATAATTGTGTCTGAGTATTTCCTAGTAGATATGGTTAAAATCTCTATAAATTTTTCAGTTTGACCGACAATTACTTCATAAGCTTCTTTTAATTGCAGGATAAAGGCAGTATCAATCACATCTTGTGTAGTGGCTCCATAATGAATATATTCGCCATGGTTTCCTTCACATAAATTTTGATATTGTTTAATAAATGGAACTAGGGGATGACTCGTAAACACAATATCTTTACAAATTTCTTGTAAATTGAAGAGTTCAACTTTTCCTTTCCGTTGAATTTCATTACTAGCTTCTTTAGGAATTACTCCATATTGTGCCTCTACTTTTGCTAACGCTACTTCAAACTCAATCCATTTTTGAACCATCTTTTGATCTGTAAAAATGGATCGTATTCTATCGGTACCATATAAGTCCTTATATACTTCTGAATCAATCATGTGCGATTTCAATATTAACAACCCCTTGTGCTATTTTGTTCGCAAATTTCAAATTCCTCTAATATAACATGTGAATTCTTTATCGCTTTTTTCTTCATCATTGAAACCAATAATTCTGCAGATTGTACTCCCATTTTTTTTAAATCAACCTTTACTGTCGTTAATGTGGGCTCAAATACCTCACAAATAGGTGTATGATGGAACCCAATAACCGAAATATCTGCAGGTACCTTTAATCCTTTATTTTTAATCGCAGCAATTGCGCCAAAAGCTACACGAACATTTCCTGCAAATACAGCCGTAATTTCTACCCCTTTATTTAGAAGTTCCTTCATTGCATAATATCCACTTTTCTCAGTAAATTCAGATTCTGCAATTATTAGCGGATTAATCTCTATACCATTTATCTCAAGCGCTTTTTTATACCCCTTCAAACGTCTATTACTTGTATCCATATTATTTACAGAAGTAATCATGGCAATTTGATTATGTCCCCTATTTATCAATGTTTCTACCGCCATCTTTGCAGCATTTTCATCATCTGCTGCAACATATCCTTTTGCATGTTTATTCATTCGATTAATAAGCACATAAGGAATATTAAAGGCATTAAAATTTACTATATCTTGATCGGTTAAAATGTTTGAAGCGATAAGTATGCCATCCGCTCGTCCTTCAAAAACTAAATTAATAAACGAATCACTAGTTTGATTTGAATCACTGAGTACAATTAAATGATACCCATGCTTTTGTACTGTCTCTTCTACGCCGGAAATGATTTCGCTATAGACAAAGTTTGTAAAATCAGGAATGATTAGAGCGATTACCTTTGATTTTCCTAGCTTCAAACTTCGTGCTACTGCATTAGGCTTATAATTCAATTGTTCAACGGCATTTAAAATACGTTCTTGTGTTGTCTTTGGAATATTTAAGGTTTTATCTTTATTTAAAAACCTAGATACCGTTGTTACACCTACTCCAGCTTCTTTTGCTACATCTTTCAAAGTAACCATCAATATCCTCCATACTAAAATTAGTGAAACGTTTCAGTGTATCGTTTTAGTGAAACGTTTTACTTATTTACCATAAGATACCATAGCATTTTAGAGACATCAACATTTTTTCTTAAAAAAACACATTTTATCTTCTTTAGGTTGTTATTTTATTTTTTTGATATAACTTTATATTTGAGTAATTTTTCGGGAATGTGATGAATTTGTTGAGGGCACTCTTAAAACAAGGGTGAGGGAGAATTCAAAAAAACATTTTAAAAAAGTTTTTATCTCTAAATTATTTTTATTACTTATATAAAAATTTCCTGGTACTCATGTACAGGATTTTAAAAATGCAAATAAAAAAACCACTGAGAATTCAGTGGTTTTCATTTGCCTAGCGACGTCCTACTCTCACAGGGGGAAGCCCCCAACTACCATCGGCGCTAAAGAGCTTAACTTCCGTGTTCGGTATGGGAACGGGTGTGACCTCTTTG
>DATMFE010000487.1:0-4284 GCA_035556295.1 Ureibacillus sp. | reverse complement strand
CACTACCACTTAACCATGAGTCACATTTTGTTTTAAATGTCCCTTTAGCTAAATGCTCCTGTAAAAACGCTCGTACTTCTAAACGAAACTGTTCTTGCTCATCAGTAAATTGAACTGTCGGTAGACTAAACATGAATATCCCCCTTTTACCGTCAATCGGTAAGTGTTATTCTATATGTGTATTATATAATGGGAAAATATTGTAAGTCAAACAATTTATTGAAAATTTAATCTTTTTATCTTTTAACAAGACTCCGTGAAGTGCGGAGAAAAGACAAAAAAGACTACCTCCTATTTCAGGAAGTAATCTTTTTTGAAAAAGTCATTTATATGATTAGTTTCATCGGATTATGAGCTTAACTAGTAGTTAAATTACATCATGCCGCCCGTAAGGTGAGAGCTTGTAATACCTTTAACGCTGTATGTAAGAGGCTCAGGGTATCAAGGTTTTACTTAATCATTTATGACTGTTTTTATTTTTAGCATTGGGATTCTCGGTGAAAAAGCCCTCCAAAGCCAATAAAAAATCTAAAGTGGCTTTGGGGATTGTTTATGTTAATGAGTAATAGCTTTGTTAAAAAGCTCTTTCAATAAACCAAACTAGACCAAATGCTAAAATAGCTACTGAAGTTCCGGGAATTACCCATTTTACAGGTTTGAATGTTAATCTCTTTAACCATAGCAGGATAGGAAATACTAATGAAACAATGATCAGTTGTCCTATTTCAATACCTATATTGAAAGATAATAGTGAGGTGGCCAAGTGACTTCCTTCTAAGCGCATTTCTGATAGAATTCCTGCGAAACCGAATCCGTGGATAAGCCCAAAACCGAAAGCAAGCCAGGATTGATGTTTCGACTCAGGATTAAAAATATTTATAAGTGCTATGTAAATAATACTCAAGGCAATAGCTGATTCTACAAACCTGCTAGGTAACTGTACAATCTCTAAAGTAGCCAGGATTAAAGTAATACTATGTGCGACTGTGAAAGCAGTGACCAGGGCTAGAATGTTTTTAATAGTCTTCGCTCCAAATAATAAGCTAATGACAAATAGAATATGATCATAACCTGTGAAAATATGCTCTAAACCAAGCATTAGAAACTGTGTAGTGGCTTGAAAAAAAGCAGTTTCTCCAATTTCAAGCTCTCTTGATTCGTACGTAAGAATTGCCTCTTGTTGTTTTCCATCTAATTTAATTGTTGCATAATTGGCATGACTTGGATCAGAATCATCTAAGAACATATTATAATCTAAAATTAATTTTTGAGGTTTTTGTTCTAGCTCGTAATTCAGGTTAATCACTGCAAACTGACGGTCATTTATCATTTCAACGTCCGATTTCTCTATAGTGCCCTCCACTTTTACACTATCTACATAAAGCTCAATATGAGAATTGATATAATCTTGAACAGCTTTCGTATCAAAATATTGCTTTTCAGTCATTTCCTTATTCATTGAATGGCCTAATTCAATAAGATCAATCTTTAGTTCATAATCGAGATTATCCCCATTCACTTCAATCAGAGAATACCCTTCACTGTTATTGGTATGGGCATATGCAGAGGGAGATTGTATAGAGGTTATCGAAATGATAAGCATCATTAATAAGAAAAGCTTTTTCATAGAATTCACTCCATTTTTCATTTGTTACTTTCTTGTTATTGAGAAAATAATGAAAAACGAGGAGACCTAAATCTCCTCGCTCTATTAATTTTAAAGACTTACTTTGCAGTCTTGATAAATACTGGATTAGAGTAGAACCAAAGGTCCGTCCATGGATCTTCGCCACGCGGGTCAATTTTCGGTTCTGTTTGTTGAGTATTTGTCCCACGTAAACGGAGATAACTGTCTTCATCCACATTTTTTAACGTATGAGTAATCTCAATGTATTCACCATCTTGTTTCCAATCTTTTTTAGTAAATGTTTTAACGACTTTCGTTGTCGGGTTTGTTGCTGTTGAACGATCTTCAACTTTTCCAGTAACTTTTCCCATAATTAAGTCTACATGGTCAACCTTTGGTGTATCTCCATTGGAATTTGCAGCGTTTGGATCTTTAATACGAATTGTTACCGTTACATCCTTAGATTTTCCTGGCAATGTAAGAGTTTCACCAATTGTAGCTGAATTGCCTTTCGATTTCGCAAACCAAGGTGATTTGCCTCCAGCTTGAACTTTCACATCCAGCTCAGAGATTAAGTCGCCGGTTGTAACGAAAATATTCCCTTTACGAATGCTCTCCATAATATCATCATAGTCTTTCTCTGCTTTTACATAGGTTTTAGAGTATTCACCAGGCCAGAAGTCGCCGCCGCCATCACGCCAGTTAACATGCGAGTCAGAGGTAGCTGTAATCCACCAATGTCTTCCTTCACCAAGCATAGAATCCCATAATCCGCCAACCTTTGCCGCCATTTGATCAAATCCACCCATTGTTGGATAGTTGCCATATGATCCACGAGCACCACTAGGATCTTGAGAACCATCTTTATTTATAGCATTAGCCTGGTGACCAGGAGCGCCTTCCATCCCAATCGAGATATTAGGTGCGACATCGTTCCAATTACGGAACTCCTGTGGTGTATCTTGTCCCCACACACCATCGCCTGTTGCTGAACGTGAAGGATGATGAGCAATATGAATTGGCTGCTCATCATCGTCCAATTGTTTCATATAGTTAAGTGCTTCAATCATTGTGGACTCCGTATCTCTGCTGCCGTCATTTGGATAAGGTTCGCGCTTATTAAATTTACTTTCAATATCGTAGAGAATTTGCGATTCATTATCCACTTTCGGAATCATTAATGTACTATGGTCAGCAGCTGGTGTGTCAAACTCCATCCCGTAGAATTGAAGAACTTCAGGAACAGCTTCACGGGATTTTAATAATTCAGGATAAGCTTGTTCTAAGTTCACCTTGGAATGATTAGGACCCCCATGATCTGTTGTCATCACCCAATCAAGTCCGTACTCTTTTGCTTTTTCCGCATTTTTCACAATTGGATAAATGGCATCTCCACCTCGGATTGGTGTTGGAGGATTTGTAGAGTTGTCCCAGCCAACACTCCACTCACTATGTACGTGGTGGTCACCTGCAAGCCAGCTTGCATTCTTTTGTTTTGATTCTTCCTTTGAAGATTCATTTGCTGCTGCTTTTTGATCATTACCATCATTGATAAAAGTTTGGGTTGTAAAAGCCGTTGTAGCAAGAACCGTTGTGGCAAGTAGTGGAATTGCCTTCCTTTTAATTTTAGATCCCATCTTTTATGCCTCCTAGTAAACTATTTAACAATTTGAATTATAAGCAGTGATTATGTGCGATAAATGAATATTATATTAATTTTACGTAAATAAGGAAAAATAGGTAAATTAAACTAGATAGAAGGACATGATATATAAAGCACTGCCTTACTAACTGGGTAGAGCTTATTAACTACTAACTTAGCAGAATTTCCTCCAAGCAAATTTTATTATTCTTGATATCCGTTTTAGCCGTGTTCTTAAAGCGTCTGTCATTCCCAAAGTCTTGATATGCGAATTTTAACAACACAAAAAAACACTCCCTAAATTTTTATAGGAAGTGGTTTTTTCTATTAATATAAATTATTTACATGACTACTTCTCAAAATGGTAGGAAATAGCCTTAGCTATTAGCTTAAAAAGCTTACATCCTGCCGCCCGTAAGGTGAAAGTGTATAATAGCTTTAACTTAGTGTGCTATATCGAGTTTTTGGCTACTCAGATGTGTAGCATTCTTAAGAACTTTTCCTTTACAGCACGAGTAGAGTTCAATGCATCTTCAATACGAAGTTTGCGTTCTTTTAATTCTGTTTTAGCGGCCGCACCAACTTTGATAACCGCTACACCACCAGCTAATTTAGCAAGGCGCTCTTGTAATTTTCACGGTCAAATTCAGGAGTCGTTTCTTCTAATTAAACACGAATTTGGTTAATACGTGCTTTAATGTCCTCTGTTGCACCATTACCATCAATGATTGTTGTATTTACTTTTGTAACAACAATCTTGGAAGCTCGCCCTAAAGATGAAACGGCAGCAGAATTTAGGTCACTGACAAGCTCTTCAAGTTGCTCCAATTGAAGCCATCATCATGAGTAGGACTGGCCACTCTCTGCCACGCCGTGGTTCTCCAAAGCTGCTTCCTGCAGCAATTTTTTTCTGTAAACAATCCTGGAGAGAGATACACTTACTTCATAAAGCACAAGCAATGGCACAATCACCAGAACATCGGAAATTAAATCCGGGGGAGTGATTAGAACGGAT
>DATMFE010000486.1:0-4397 GCA_035556295.1 Ureibacillus sp. | reverse complement strand
ATAGTAGACGACACCTCTTGGTGATCGGCTCAAAAATTTGGTTTCTCGAGAATAGAACCTCCCGGACTTTCCAATTTCCAAGGGAGGTTCTATTTGTGTTTAGAAACCAGTGTCAGAATGGCTACGATCACACCAATAAACGTTAGTACAAAAACGCCTAAATTGATAGCGAGTTGAAATGCTTCGTATACCGACACCATCGATCCACCCCCTTTCTAACTGGGGATAGCCGATTCCCTTGAGTGAGCCTTATTCTATATGCTATTGCCATTATAACCCACATATTGATATTTACAATAATATTTGAATACATCCCTTTTGTGGTGGTTTTTTTTACAGGCAATTAGTGATACCTTTAATAAGGAATTTTTAGGTGAAATGTCTTTGTTTCTGGTGGATGGAGGAGTACAAATGATTAAAAAAGAAGAATTGCAATCTTTTTATAATGAGTATCAGGAAAAAATTAATGACCTGTACTATCAATACGAGGCAAACGTTGAACAAGAGGAAAGACAGAAATTGCATCGTGAAATTGAAGGGATGATATATGTACTGGATTCTCTTCGGGAGAGGTTTGATCTAGCCCCATTGGGTCCCAAAACAGATTTCAAAATGATTTTGGAAAAGGCATTCTAAAAGTAGAATGTTCGTCATATTTTCCTCCTCCCTTTCATAAGTTACACTGGAACACTGTTCAACTGTTCAAGTGTTCCAGACTTAAGACCTGGAGAGGAGGCTTTTTTCCGTTGAGAGAAGGGGAGATAAGAATTCGAGCTGAACGATCTGATAAAAAAATCCGTGTTAATTCGCCTTTGTCAAAACCGGTCCACGAGAAATTGGATAAGCTGGCAGTGGCCTGCGGCGTGAGCAAAACGGGGTTAGGCGCCTATCTCATTGAACTGTGTCTTAACAATGAGCATATGGTGAATTTTGTCCAGCAACAATTTCAGGATTCATCCCGGTTTAGGATTATCCCATCTAAGATGGGCGGCGAATTAACATTTGTCTTTGTGGAAAAACGTTCTTAATCTCATCCTCCTGTCGGGTGCAGCCGATAGGGGGATTTTTTTTATTTTTTTGTTCTACAGGAATTATCAACTTGTCATTAAGCTAGTGGTCTATGACAAGTTGATTGACTATGTATGCTATATTACATGTGTTCTTCGACTAAATTAAAACGAATCTTGGGACATATACCAAATTAACTTCTAACTTTTTTAAATTGTGAATATCTATATAAGTTAGGGAAAACTTTATTAACATGCAGCCCTAGTGCGTCTGCAATAATATAAGCTTTGTCAGGGTGAGGTCGAGTATGGCCATTTACATAATTGGATATAGTGTTTTTAGATAAGCCTGTTATCAGCTGAAGTTCTTTACACGACATATCCATATCACACATTATTTTTTTTAATTGAGTTGCCATTCGTATTCAGCCTCCGTAGTAGGAACCTTACCTTCTATACTACGATTATGGACATTAAAAATAGGAATTAAACATATAGTTTTTGAATAAATTTTGGGATTGCAGAAAATTAGGTTGATATAGTAAGTTGGATAGGACAATCACTATAAGAAATTTATAAATCAGTGGAGAAAACTATGTATTATATCAACCTTTTATTATTTACTATTGTAGTTCTATTACTTTGTTACATCAGTTTTACCAGGCAGAAAAACCAGGTAGAGAATTATACAATGATCTATATTTCAGTTATATTAGGATCACTTGCAATAATTTTTCCTATTGGCGTATATTACTATTTCGATTTCGATGTAACGCATATGGGGCCGACAGGTGATTGGCTTGCCGGGTCAAGTTCACCATTTTTATCATTTGCTACTTTTTTGATCTTATTGGCAACATTTAAGCAGCAAAGGAAAGAGTTAGATATAGCTAAGAAAGATTCCGAAGACCAGCGTACAACTACGGCAATCCAACGTTTTGAGAATACTTTTTTCCAAATGATGAACTTACACAACGAAATAATCCGTTCAATCCAGGTTGTAATTTCTAATTTTAAATATCCTGTATATCCTGCATATGAAAATAATGGACAAGATAATTACGATAGAGAAATTTTTATTGGAAGGAATGCTTTGGAAAATCTATATTTAAATTATAAAAGCGAGTATGAACATAATTGTAATCTCCACATTGACTATCGTATCGAGGAAATAAAAGAAACCTACGAAAATTGGTATTCAGATAAAGAACACCATATAGGGCACTACTACCGAAGCCTATACCATATGTATAATTTAATCCACACTTCCGAATTAGACCAAAAACAATACTATGCTAAATTGCTGCGAGCTCAACTTTCAAAATCTGAACTGCTGTTGTTATTTTACAATTCCATAGCATTTAGTGAAGATAACAAGTTCATCCCATTAATTCGTGAGTACAATATCTTAAAACATATCAATATTGACGAACTAATTTGTCCAGAAGTCGATAAAGTAATACTGGATAGGGAGTATCAACAATAGATGGTTCATGCTACCCTGTATAATACAGATAAAAACCCCGGACATTTTGAAGTGACCCCTAAAAGTTAGACACGGTTATTCTATTAGGCAGCGTGGGTAAAATGAGTTCGGTATCGTACCGGACTCATTTTTAATTTTGCCTTGATCCGTTTCGTATTATAGTAATTGATATATTTTTGTAATTCTATTTTAAAATGATCGACACTTTCAAATTCTTTCATATAGAGGAACTCAGATTTCATAATTCCAAAGAAATTCTCCATGACAGAGTTGTCGTAACAGTTTCCTTTACGAGACATACTTTGGACTATTCCTCTTGATTCAAGTGCCTGACGATATTGCTTCATCTGATAATGCCATCCCTGATCGGAATGCATGAGTAACTGGTGGTTCTCAGGTAAACGTTCAAATGCCTTTTTCAACATGTCTGAAACAAGTGAGTAGGTTGGTCTAGAACCAAGTGTATATGTGATAATCTCCCCATTAAATAAATCTAAAACTGGCGATAAATAAAGTTTCTCGCCGAATAATTTAAATTCCGTAATGTCGGTTACCCACTTTTCATTTGGTGCGTCTGCCATAAAATTGCGGTTTAAAATATTTGGCGCAATTTTACCTACTATGCCTTTATATGATTTATACTTTTTCATACGTACTAAGCATTTTAAACCAAGCTTTTTCATAATACGTTGCACTTTTTTATGATTCACTTTTAGCCCCCGATTAACCAGCTCATCACGAATTCGCCGATAGCCGTAACGCCCTTCATGTTCTTCATAAATTGCCTTTATTTCCGCTTTTAAATCAGCGTCTGGATCCGGACGGTTCATACGTTTCACTAAATCATAATAAGTACTACGTGGAATGCCAGCGAGCTGTACGAGTGCTTTCACCGAGTATTTATGCCTTAATTCATAGACTACTTGCGCTTTGTCTTGTTTGGTGATTTTTCTTTGCTTTGAACTAAGGCATTCAACTTTTTTAAATACTCGTTTTCCATTTCCAGTTGTTTAATCCGTGCTTCCAGTACTTCTCTTGATCCTTCAACTGGTGCTTGTTTTGATTGTTGATTGGATTCTTTTTTCAAAGAAAGACGCCCCTTTTTCTTTGATTGAAGGGCATCTAATCCTTGTATTTCAAATTGTTTTCTCCAAGTGCTTATTGCTGAAGGAGACGCTATATTAAAAATAGCAGCTGTTTCAATTAAGGACGTACCGTGTTCAATCATATAATTTAGTACGTCTAGTTTAAACTGTTGCGTATAATTTGTATATTGTTTTACAAAAGCTTCTACACCATTGTATTCATATTGTTTGATCCATTTAAAAACCGCTTTATGATCGGTTCCTAAAGATTTAGCTATTTCAGATAAACTCTCACTTCCATTTATGTAACGTTTAACTGCTTGTAATTTATCTTGTACAGTAAATTTAGCCATAGAAAAACTGCACCTCCAATTGTTAGATGGTGTCTAACAATTGGGGTGCAGTTCATTACCCACCGGGTTTAATTAGCTTGTTTTCTTCATCAAATTTGTAGTCTCTTGAATCATTTCTTCACTTGTATTAGCGGTCTTCGTATATTTAACATTTGCGAAAAAGCGCAGGGTGAAGGAGATTGTCGCAGCTAAAATGAAGCAAGCACTAATTCCACCTACAATGTCGCTTAACATCCATTCTGGTAAATGAACTGCCCATCTTCTTGGCGCACTGATTTTTCCTGCGTAAAGGAAAGACCCTGTTAAACCAAGGAAAAATACGGTATAGAAAGCGGCACTAATGCGATCCCAAGAATGATCCCGGCGGTTTCCTTCTGCTTTATTATAGTAATACATGAAAGCAATGATCATAATGGTCACGCCTAATCCCATGTATGTGTGGAAATGTCCAGGTACCCATTTGGTA
>DATMFE010000485.1:0-2657 GCA_035556295.1 Ureibacillus sp. | reverse complement strand
TTTGTATGATGCTGGGTCATGAAGAGTGGATAAATGATCCACGTTATAAATCAAATACAGGCCGTAAAGAAAATGAAGAAGAACTCGTTAGACAAATTAGCGACATTATGGTAACGCGAACACGTGAAGATTGGGTTGAGGAGCTGCGACACTATAAAATTCCAGGAGGATGTGTGAATACCATTGAAGAAGCGTTGACCCAGCCACAGGTCATAGCACGTGATTTAATTGGTGAAATAGAGCATCCGCAGTATGGGAAGGTGAAGTTTGTCAAAAATCCAATGCAGCGCTCGGGACTAAATATAGCTTATCAGGGTGCACCGCCAATTTTAGGAGAGCATACAGATCAGCTTCTTTTGTCCAAAAGGGCATAAAGAGAAACTTCCATCAATAGGCCCTTCTCCTGGGGGAGAGGAGGCCTCAACGCTCATTAACAGTGGGGTAAATTATATTCCCCCATTCTCCGCTGTTTTTGGTACGATAAAGGGAGACTTGCTTTATTAAATGAGGTGATGAGATGGATCAGGAGACTTTTAATAAAAACTATACAATGCAGTCACTTCACAAGGCCATTAAGGTATTAAAGGCATTTACACGGGAGGAACCTCGTCTTTCACTAACAGAGTTAAATAAAAAGACAGGCATTAGCATTTCGAGTTTGCAACGATTTGTTTCCACGCTAGTATACGAAGGATTTTTACATAAGGATGAGCGTACAAAACAATATCAGTTAGGCCTATCCCTTATGTATTTAGGCCGGCTTGTTGAAGAAGAGTCAAGTATAGTGACAGCCGCTGAGTCAATTTTAAAGGCATTAAATGAAGAAATTGGTGAAAGTGTGTCACTGAGTGTTGTGGACGGTGATGAACGACGTTGTATTTACAATTTGGCGAGCAAGTATCCACTGGCAGCCAAAGCCTATGTTGGGGATACATCACCTTTATATGCAGGTGCTTCAGCCAAAGTGTTACTTGCATTTTTACCAAAGGAGCAGTTCGAGCAATATATGGCTAGTGTCGTCTTTAACCCGATTACGGAAAATACGCTTCTGTCGAAGGAGGCGTTAGAAGATAGTCTAGAGGTTATCAAACAGCGGGGGTTTGCAATTAGTTACAGCGAGCGGGTTAAGGGGGCACATTCGGTTGCTGCGCCAATTTTAACACCTGCAGGCCATGCCATTGCATCGGTGACCATCGTTATTCCAGATGTACGTTATAAAGATTTTGAAGAACAACATTTAATTTCTCTTGTAATGAATGCGGCTCGTACAATCGAAGAACAATTGTATTAAATTGATATAATGGAAAAATCTTTATTATGCCATATTTTAATATTTAATCAAACGATTGATTAAATAAAAGAATTAAGCGAACGTACGAAATCATTAATTGAACATTAAAACAGGCATAAATGTCAGTTAGTACGTGCATGCCTGTTTTTCATACGTCTCAATGACAATATAAGTGGCTTTAAATTGATTGAATTAGAGTAATATTTTAGGTTCCATCTCAAATGTTGGAGTTCTGTGAATTCATGGAACATTAGATGAGCGGCATGATGTAATAAGTTCTCAGAAACATTGATATAGCAAGGTTTTTGAGAACTTATTACATGCGGTGGTTGCATGAGCAATTAACTAGCCTTATACTAGCTCGACGATATAGATTAGACCTCTTATCCATTTTCAAATTGGTAAGAGGTTTTTTGTATTCTTCGATTTATGTGGGTTTTTTCTTTTATTGATTAAAAACTTCATTATACCAATTAAAGTTTATAATACTTTCAAAAAATACCAAACCATATTTGTAAAGGTATTCACTTGTGCTTCTAGAGGAGTTTTCATAAATGTTAGTTGAAATGGTTTTAGTAATGGTTGTAGGACACTTGTACGAATACGGTCTTGCTTTAACTCCGAGATAATTACAGTAAATAAATCTTGTTGTTCTTGAGTAAAAGTCGCTTCTTTTTCGATATGTTTTGCTAGTTCCATTAGTTCTTCCACTGTGATAATACGTCGATCGACATTTGCGCGTAATAGATGAATGGCAGATTGATCGATTAACTTACTATTTTGTTCGATCATTTTTGAAATAATTAGTTCCATATAAGAAAGGATAACATCCACAATTTTATGAATGGAGCGAGGCATATTTGTAACGCGCATTGTAAACATTATATGTTGCATCATTCCGTAAAATAAGATGGTACATTCAAAGGAGTATTCCTCAATATGCTGTCCAAACACTTCTGTAAACCGCTTAGCTAACCATTCCATTTCATAAATGCGGTGGTGCATCACTAACTTTTTTAGATCCTTTTCATTTGAGCTTAAAATGGCTTCAAATAGTGCATTTAAATTATATTCTTCATTCAATTGGATTAAAATCGAGATTTGTTCAATTAAAATTTGACGATCTTCTTCATCTTTCCCAATCTGCATTTCCATTCGGATTTGACTGGCATCATATCGTAATGCTTCTAAAATTTCGGCAATACAATCATTTTTAGATGAAAAGTAATTATAAAAAGTTCCTTTGGATATATTTGCTTGCTCAATAATTTCTTGTATCGATGTTTGTTGAATACCTTTTTCAACAAATAATCGTAATGCTACATTTGCTACATGTCTTTTACGGTTATTCATAATTCCTCCATCG
>DATMFE010000484.1:0-2379 GCA_035556295.1 Ureibacillus sp. | reverse complement strand
TCTGCAAATACATCATAAGTTGTTACATTTACACCTTCTACGTTCTCCATAAAAGTTTCATACATTTTACTTGATACTGCTTCGGAAGCTGGACGGTTATTTGCTTTTACAACTAATACGTTCATGATTGTTAGTCTCCTTCAAATTATCATTAATAAAGATATCTCGAATTCATAATATATAAGTAGAATATAATTGTCAACAAAATAGATTTCAAGCATTTAAAAGTATTAGTGAACTCATAAACAAGGTAAGCGTTCAATCTGCACTCTTTAAAATCTCGTAACATTACCTTTCGTTCAATAATCTCTAATTAACTATATTTTAGAATAAAAATGCGTCTACAGCGTATTGCCCAGGACCTATTAGAGCTATACCAATAGCCACTGCAAGCAGGGTAAGGTTATATTCATATCCATTTGATGTTGCCCATAATCCATTTGGACCATGTACCTTCACAATAGCCATTACCATCGTTCCTGCAATGATCACTCCTGCAAGCGGGGTTAAAAATCCTAAAACAAATAAAATTCCTCCAATAAGTTCTGCCAATCCTGCGAAAAGAGCCATTGTTACTCCCGGCTTCATGCCAATGGATTCAAACCATCCTCCAGTACCTTTTAATCCATAACCTCCAAACGAACCAAATAGTTTTTGAGCACCGTGACCAATGAATAAACCACCTACTACCAAACGAATGATTAATAATCCAATACTTATCATCAAAAAACCCTCCTAAAATCATCTTCTATTTTATCTCGAATTCGAGATAATCAAGTAAAAAAATTTAACTTCCTGCTCATTCATTTACCTTCTTGAATCCTTATTCCTATCTTAACACGATTTAATAATTCAAATATATTATCAACTAGCTTCTACGGCATGAAGGTCAACTGTTGCCTACTCCGATTTCATTCGCTCCCGTAATACTTTAGTTGTTTACATCCATATCAAATTAGGCAAATCCGCACATTTTCTTTTTCCACCTCCATAATTATCTTCAATTAATATATCTCGATCATGAGATAATAATAATACTTGAAAATTTTTATGTCAATCCCCCTTTTTATTTTAGGCTTCCATTCGATTAGAAAAAGCATAAAGAAATTTTCAGATTAAACATCTCTTTATGCTTCAAGTATCTTCTTTTGTTATGAAAACAATTTTTTATGTTTCCAATTCCCCCATTTAAAATAAGCAAAAGCGAAGATGCTGCTAATAATGAAGCCCGCTCCCATACCGATTGCAATACCGTTTTGACCAAAGGCATTTGAAAAGAGATAAGATAAAGGGTAACGCAGCAGCCAAAATGACAGGATATTCAGCACTAACACCTGGTACATTGCCCCTGCCCCCCTCACAATGCCATTCAAAATGAAATTAAGGCCGATAAACGGGTAAAGAAAGGCAATAATCTTTAAATAATCCGCACCAAATTTAACAGCATCCTCTTCGGAAATAAATAAACCTATTAACGGTTCCGCACAAAAGAATACAAGGACCGCGATTAACAGCATGATGATTACATTATAAACCGCACCAAAGATAGCAATTTCCCGAACACGATCCCAGCGGTTGGCACCGATATTTTGCCCAGCCATACTATTGACAGCTGTTCCTAACGCCATGGCAGGTAAAAGAATGAGACTATCAATCCTCTGAGCAGCACCAAATCCAGCGACTACTGCTCCGCCAAACGAGTTGACCACAGTCATGATGGCCGTTACTCCGGCAAAGATCACCGTCATTTGCAGTCCAGATGGAATCCCCAGTTTAAGAATCAAAAATACTTCCTCTCTCTTTGGAACGAAAGGCGATGTAAACGGCACGAGCTTTCCGTGTAATGTATACACCACTCCTAACAGGAAGGCGAGTCCTTGCGATAATACCGTAGCATACGCAGCACCTTTTATTCCCCAGTCAAAAACAGAGATAAAAACAGGGTCCAATGCCGTATTTAACAGTGCGGCAATCATGACAAATTTCAGCGGTGTTTTACTATCTCCCAATGCTCTTAATACCGTGCCGATAAAATTGTAGCCAATCAAAAATAGAATTCCGAGAAAATTAATTTGTAAATAAATAGTAGCATCTTCTAACATTTCAGCAGGTGTATGGAGCATTTCTAAAATCGGTTTTGAGAAAAAATATCCGACGATTCCAATTACAATGGATAACGAAGTAAGCAGAATGATGAAGGCATTTAAATAATTTTTAAGCCCTGTATCATCTTCTCTACCCCTTTGTTGAGAAAGAATTGTCAATGTGGCATTATTAATCCCAAGAATAAATGAAAGAACAGTTAAGACAACTGTTGAAGACACGGTAACTGCTCCAAGCGCATTGGCCCCTAAAAGGTTGCCCACCCAAAGACTATCT
>DATMFE010000483.1:0-4598 GCA_035556295.1 Ureibacillus sp. | reverse complement strand
TCCTACTGTAATTTTTTTTTTTTTGAAAACTAATTAGGAAATGTACTTAAATAGATTGTACATTGGAGGGGAGTAAAGTGAATAGACTTTTCTTTATTGTCAGCATGGCTGGTTGTTCCAAAACTCCTTATTCGTGTAAAGAAAAGTAAAGTAAACAATGGGCAAAAAACCCCGCTTTAAACGTTAGTTAAGCAGGGGAGTTCTAGTATTAGTTAGCGTATTTTGTATAAGAATTAACTAATTTCAACGAATTTGTTTTTGGATTAAACGTGAAGTTATAGACCGTTTTGTCTCCACCTCGATATTGAGACCAACCTTGCAATTTGTTCTTCCCTGTATACTTGATTGAATTCAAGTAAGTGTCACGAGGTACTTTGACTTTTGAAAGGTTTCCGCTTTTTACGGTATACATCGAAAGCACACCTATATCTCCACAAAAACTTCTTTCAAAATAAATAATTGTTGGAGAGGATTGTTGGTTACGAATACGCACTTTATCATCAGACCCCGCGGCACATGAAGTATCGCCATTAATGTAGTATTCGCTTCTTAACTTTGTTGATAAAGCTTTTTTGCTTTTTCCGGCATACTTTGTTGCAAATCGATATGAATAATAGGTTGAGTCATATTCTTTCTTCTGACTTAATGTTGTTACATAAAATGTAGCCTTTTTCATGTTTTGGTCTTTAATAGTGTAAGACTTGGTAGTAGCTGCTGCTGCCGTTGAACTAAAAATTGGCACTGATAATAGTAGAATAATGGCTATTATCATTGATAGGTATTTCTTCATCTGTTTCTCCTCCTTTTATAGTTATATTTTACCACTATTTGTGGAAATTTTGGGTTAGTATAATGGAAAAATAAGTGAAAATTAATTTTCAAAGCATCGACCTTGCCAAAAATGATATATTGGAAACACAAATCTGTTTTAAAAAGGTTATTATGTATAAAATTTACTTATCTAAAGAAGTGGAGAGGGTCGTGCTAAATTATGTCTATACTAAATCGTCAAATAGATGTCTCCTTTGAAAAACAGGTAGAGTGGTGGAAAGCAGTGATAGATTCTATCAATGATGGCATTTTGGTCATTGATCAAGAAGGTATTGTTAGGCTGATTAACCCCGAATATACAAGAATTACAGGAGTAACCTCTGACATCCTTGGAAAACCGCTTCAAGAATATCGCCCTGGTGCACAGTTGCCTGATACCATGGAGGATAGAAAATGTAGAGTAGGCGTATATCGGAAAACGAGGGATAGAGAGTATTTAGTGGATATGGCCCCTATCATCGTCAATGATAAAGTTATTGGGGCTGTCTCGGTTTGTAAAAGTCTAACTGAAGTTTACAGACTTTCTCAAGAACTCAAGAAACAAAATGAGAAGTTAAAACAATTAGAGAGAAAAATGGATTCGATGTATGAAGCGAAATATACATTTGATCAAATTATTGGGAAGGAAGCGGGTTTAAAAGGCGTTGTAAACGTTGCGAAAAAAGTGGCTGATTCTAGTTTGCCGATTTTAATTACTGGGGAAAGCGGGACAGGGAAGGAGCTCTTCTCGCAAGCTATTCACAATGCAAGCAGTAGAAATGGCCGGCCTTTTATACCTGTAAACTGTGCAGCTATCCCTGCTGAACTTTTAGAAAGTGAATTGTTTGGGTATGGGGAAGGAGCGTTTACGGGTGCTAAGAAGGGCGGGAAAGCTGGCTTATTTGAAATGGCCAATTACGGAACGCTTTTTTTAGATGAAATTGGTGATATGTCTTATGATCTTCAAGCTAAACTATTAAGGGTGTTGCAAGAAAGAAAGATTCGAAGAGTTGGAGAAACGATAGATCGCGACATTGATGTAAGAGTGATTGCTGCCACACATCGTGATTTACAAAACCTCGTACATAAGAATCGCTTTCGTGAAGATTTATTCTATAGATTGAATGTAATCCGCTTACAGGTACCGTCGCTTAGAGAACGGAGAGAGGATATACCGAGGCTAATTGATTCATTTCTTCAATCAGCTTATTCTACGTATACTATCGAAGAGCAGACTTTGAAATTTCTATATTCTTATGAATGGCCTGGGAATGTCCGAGAGTTGAAAAACGTGATTGACTATGCGACTTGTATAGCCGAGGGAACAGAAATTACACTCCACGACCTACCAGAGTCGATGATAAAACAAGGAGCGGAGTTATTTCAACAACAACCAAATCGCTCGTTACAGGGAGTAATGGAAGATACCGAACGGAGATTGATTCAAGAGACAATCAACTATTTTGGCACAGGTATTGAAGACAAGAAAAAGGCTGCCAAATCATTAGGCATTTCGTTGGCCACTTTATATAACAAAATTAAGAAATATAATATTGGTTCTTAAAATTTCTAAAATGTTAGAAATATATCCATTTCATTTCTAAACATTTAGAAATGAGGTGGATAGCTTAATAATGACATGTAATAAAATACCTTTTCTATATACCATTTCTAAAACATTAGAAATAGGAAGCGGGAAAATAGATTCGAAGAAAGTGCTTTTGGATGGCGCTTTCTTTTTTCTTTTCTTCATAATTTCTCGAAAATCGATATTTTATAGGGAAACTAGTTAAAATAAATTAATTATTTACAAATTTATGTGTTGAATTCCATTTTTGGCATGATTCTTGTATTAATTAAAGGTATAGATTAGTAGTTATAAAAAATTAGTGAGGGGTGAGGGGTATTTTAGCATTATTAGGTTTCTTAACTATAGGGATTTTCTTGTTTTTAATTATGACTAACCGTTTATCGGTCTTAATTGCTTTAGTTCTAGTGCCGGTCGTTTTTGCTTTAATTGGTGGATTTGGCTTAGAAATAGGGCAAATGATGTTAGATGGTGTCATAAAGGTTGCTCCTACAGGAATTATGATTGTTTTCGCTGTCTTATATTTTGGATTAATGATTGATACTGGTTTATTTGATCCGATGATTAACAAGATGCTTCAATTGGTCAAGGGGGACCCATTGAAGGTTGTTATCGGGACAGCGGTCATTACAATGCTTGTCGCATTAGATGGTGATGGTGCTTCTACTTTTATGATTACGGTGACAGCATTACTTCCTCTTTATAAAAGGTTGAAGATGAATCCACTCGTGTTGGCAGGTGTTGTTGCCTTAGGAGCTGGAGTCATGAATCTTGCGCCGTGGGGTGGGCCTACTGCAAGGGCAATGACAGCATTGAATACGGATGCTGCGGCATTGTTTCATCCTGTGTTGCCTGCGATGATTGTGGGAATTCTGTGGGTCCTGTTCTCAGCTTTCTGGCTTGGAAAAAAGGAAAGAGCAAGATTGGGAATTATCGATTTGAATGAGGGATATACCGGCTTTATGGAAGAGCAAGCTGCTGCTATAGAGGCTAAACGTCCTCAACTTTTTTGGTTTAATCTTATTTTAACCATTATCCTTCTTGTGGCTTTAGTCAAGGTATGGCTGCCGCTTCCAATCTTATTTATTATTGCTTTCTGTATCGCCTTACTCGTCAATTACCGAAATCCTAAAGAACAGCAGGAACGGATATCGAGCCATGCAGGGAATGTTGTACTCGTTTCTACGATGATTTTTGCAGCAGGGATTTTTACTGGAATTCTTACAGGAACAAAAATGATTGATGCAATGGCTTCTTCCATGGTTTCGATTATTCCTGAATCATTAGCTGGCTATCTGCCTGTACTTGTAGCGATTACGGGTATGCCGCTTAGCTTAGTCTTTACACCGGATGCTTATTATTTTGGGATTCTTCCTATTATTAGTCAAACGGCCGCTTCATTCGGCGTGGATCCTATTGAAATCGGTCGAGCGGCTATACTTGGACAAATGACGACTGGATTTCCTTTAAGTCCGTTAACAGCGTCTACTTTTATTCTTATCGGGTTAACTGGAGTTCGTTTAGGTGATCACCAGCGTTTTATTTTTAAATGGGCATTTGGAACAACGATTGTTATGACGATTGTCGCGTTACTAACAGGAGCGATTACTATTTGAGGTGATGAAAATGATTAGAATTGGATCTGGGGCAGGCTTTTCAGGAGATCGATTAGAACCTGCAGTTTTACTCGCGGAAAAAGGGGACTTGGATTATCTTGTATTAGAATGTTTGGCTGAACGAACGATTGCCTTAGCGCAAAAGCGAAAAAGTCAAAATCCTTTATTGGGTTATGACCCTTTATTAGAAAAAAGAATGGAACGCCTTTTACCGATCATTTGTAAAAATAAAACTCGGATTATTACGAATATGGGAGCGGCAAATCCTATTGGCGCTGCTGAAAAGATTGTAGAAATTGCCCAACGCCTTGGAATTTCGATTAAAGTAGCCGCGGTAACAGGAGATGATGTTCTAAAGTACATTCACTCTGATGACCGTGTTCTAGAGACGAATGAACCTATATCATCGGTTCAACATGTCATTTCAGCAAATGCTTACCTTGGTGTAGAAGCGGTATTGCCAGCTTTAGAGACAGGTGCGGATGTTATTATTACTGGTCGAATAGCCGATCCTTCCTTATTTCTAGCTCCGATGATTCACCATTTTGGTTGGTCAGTAGATGATGCGGACCTGCTGGCAAGAG
>DATMFE010000482.1:0-3855 GCA_035556295.1 Ureibacillus sp. | reverse complement strand
TATATGGAAATTGCAACAATGGTAGGAATCTATGTGTCAATGGCATTGGGACTAAATATTGTAGTTGGTATGGCAGGGTTACTTGATTTAGGGTTTGTTGCATTTTTTGCAGTAGGAGCTTATTCATATGCCATTTTTGCTACTCCTCAAGCATCTAATTTTATGCCATTTGGACAATTTCCACTTGGTGGTGAGACATTCTGGATTTTCTTAATCATTGGGGGAATATGCGCGGCAATTGCTGGGGTACTAATTGGTGTACCGGTACTTCGTGTAAAAGGTGATTACTTAGCCATAGTTACTTTAGGATTTGGGGAAATCATTCGTATTGTTTTTAACAATATGGATCGACCAGTGAATTTTACAAATGGTGCGATGGGAATATCTTCTGTTACACCTCCGTCCATTTTTGGCATTGATTTAGTTTTCCCACATCAATTCTATTTTGTCACTTTAGTTATTTTAGCATTTACAATATTTGCAGTTCTACGATTCGAACACTCAAAGTTAGGAAGATCTTGGAAAGCTGTTCGTGAAAATGAAATAGCAGCACAAGCGATGGGAATCCCATTAGTAAAAACAAAGCTTTTAGCCTTCGCATTAGGGGCATCATTTTCAGGTATGATGGGAGTCGTTTTTGCAGCAAAACAAGCATTTATCGACCCAACAAGCTTTACCCTAATGGAATCATTTACAATTCTTGTAATGGTCGTATTGGGTGGGATGGGTAGTGTACCGGGTGTTATTTTAGGTGCAGCACTTGTAACAGTACTTAACTTACAAGTTTTAACGGAGCTAACAAACTGGGTGAATCAGTTAACTTTAAATGGAATTATTCATATACCAGATGCCTTATCTCCAGCAAAAATGCAGAAATTATTATTTGGGTTACTTTTAGTTCTATTTGCATTGTATCGACCAATTGGATTAATCCCCGCCAAAAACAAAAAATTTGATGAGAATAAGTTGAAGAGTAAAAAAACGGTTGCAATCAATAACGAAAATACTGTTGTCATCAACAAAGACAAGATGTAAAAGTAGGAGGGATACCGATGCCGATATTAGAAGTAACAAATGTATCGAAGGAATTTGGGGGCTTAACAGCTAATAAAGATATTTCACTGACAGTAAATGAAGACTCTATTACTGCCGTTATTGGACCAAATGGTGCTGGAAAAACAACTTTTTTCAACCTGGTTACGGGCGTCTATAAGCCAACTTCAGGTGAAATTTTAGTAGAAGGTAAGTCCGTTGTTGGATTAAAACCTGATGAAGTAGCAAGAAGGGGAATATCTCGTACATTTCAAAACATTCGCCTCTTTGGTGAAATGACCGTTCTTGAAAATGTCCTAGTAGGCATGCATAAACATTTAAAGACGGGATTGCTAGGTATTTTATTTAACTTACCGAGTACGAGAAATGAAGAATTAGATGCTGAAAAAGAAGCCTACCGTTTATTAGAGTACTTTGAACTTGCACCATTTCTCAACGAAAAAGCTAAAAATTTAAGTTATGGTGCACAACGTAAACTTGAAATTGCCCGTGCTCTTGCAACTAAGCCTAAATTAATTTTATTGGATGAACCTGCAGCGGGTATGAACCCAAAAGAAACGAAAGAGCTTACTGAAATTATTAAGAGTATGGGTAAGCAGTTTAATGTCTCAATATTATTGATCGAGCATGATATGAAACTTGTAATGGAAATTTCAGAGCATATTTATGTACTTGACCATGGAGAAAAAATTGCAGAAGGAAATCCAGATGAAATCAGAACAAATCCGAAAGTTATTGAAGCTTATTTAGGCTCTGGTGCGGTGAAATTGGGACAAAGGAGTGAGACTAGTGCCAATTCTTGAACTTAAATCGATCGAAACATATTATGGAGCAATTCAAGCACTAAGAGGAATTAGTCTTGATGTTGATAAAGGGGAAATCGTAACATTAATAGGCAGTAATGGTGCTGGTAAATCGACAACATTAAAATCGATAAGTGGTCTTGCGAAAGTAAAAAAAGGATCGATTATTTATAAAGATAAAGATATTACAAATAAACCGCCCCATGAAACGACTTTGTTAGGGCTTGCGCATGTACCAGAAGGTCGAAGAATATTTTCTCAGTTGACGGTGAAAGAGAATTTACAGATGGGCGCGTACTCTGTAAAAGGTAAAGAGATTATACAAGAACGTATGGAAACGGTTTTTGGCTATTTTCCTAGATTAAAAGAACGGTTGAATCAGAAGGGCGGAACAATGAGTGGCGGAGAGCAACAAATGCTTGCTATTGGACGTGCACTAATGATGCAACCTGAAGTATTAATGTTAGATGAGCCGTCAATGGGCTTAGCTCCAATCATTGTTGAACAGATTTTTGAAATCATCCTTCAGCTAAATTCAATGGGTATTACGGTTTTATTAATTGAACAAAATGCCTATCAAGCGTTAAGTATTGCTCATCGGGGCTATGTTATTCAAAATGGTGAGATTGTGTTGGCTGGAAAAGGCGCTGAATTGATTGAGAATGAACAAATTAGAGAAGCGTATTTAGCATAACGAAAAGGGCGACTATTGAATTTTCATAGTCGTTTTTTCGTGTTCTAGGGGTATTAGTTCTTGTAGTTGGTAACGAAGATTGACACAGGGCATATCAAGAACTATGCGAAAATAGTACTTAATTCCGATTATGTTCATAGTGATTTCGTAGATTGTATTTGATGCTTTTCATTTTGAGTTTCTAGCGGGTAACACAGTAAGGATTATTTTGTATCTTAAGTTAAATAAATGAAAGCTATATTGTAAAGCCGGTATTATAAAGTATATAAATACGATTCTAGGAGGAAGCAATCATGCTTGCTACATTAACTAAAAACGAAGATCATTTTATTGCAAAATACGTAAGGGAATTTTACCACCCTTCCGAAAAGGTATGGGATAGCATTACAAATAATGGTAAATTAACAAAGTGGATGGGTCATTTAGAGATTGTGGACTTACGGAAAGATGGCAAAATCCTTTTTCATTATAATGATGGGTCTGGTAAGCTTGAGGAAATGAAGATTACAGACTTTGAAGCTCAATCTGTCATTGAATTTGAGTGGGGAGAAGATCGTGTTCGTTTTGAAGTATCTACGAGAGATAGTGGTGGTTCCCAATTAATCTTGAAGGAATTTATACAAGTATTAACAGACCATACGCCAAAAGATCTAGCTGGATGGCAAGTTTGCTTAATGCACTTGAGTAACGTTATTACAGACGAAGCAAAACAAATTCCAGAAGATGAATGGGAAAAATGGTACGAAGAGTATAAAGCGGTAGTAGGAAAGTTTAAATGAAAAAGCGGCAGCTAGGATGCGGTTTCGTCTGCTCACAGCTGAGTAATACTCAATTATTAAAGGTACAAGCTTACCTAGATTATTCATTCCGGAAAATACTGCACCTGATCAAAAGTTAGAGGTAAAACTCTTTTTGGGGGGTCACATCTTAACTTGACAACTTTCGTAGGAATTATTGAATTCTGTCTAGTAAATCCGAATTACTGGACAACTTTATTGGAAATTATTGAATTCTGTCTAGTAAACCCGAATTACTCGACAACATCTCTAAAAATCACCGAAATTTGTCAAGTAAACCCGAACTACTGGACAACATTTCTAAAAATCACTGAAATTTGTCAAGTAAACCCAAATCGTAAGGCAGCGTACTTAAAAATTACCGTAATCTGTCGAATAGACCCACACGCACTGAAATCAGACCGTAAGAAAAACCGAACTACTACGAAACTCTAATTAAAGTTTCTTTGTAGTTCGGTTTATTAGATTGGAGCTTATCTATTCCAACTTATTTTAATAAACTTTGTCG
>DATMFE010000481.1:0-8949 GCA_035556295.1 Ureibacillus sp. | reverse complement strand
AGCTTGGGCAATAAAAAATCTCCCCTCGAAACCTAAATTTCGAAGGGAGATATATACAACTACTTATTCATTCGATTTTGAAATTGTATTAATACTGTTATATGAGTCTGAGTCTTCATCAGAATCAATTGCTCCAGATACATTTGATGTGTCTTCAATCAAGCCAAGATGACTTTTTAGGATGTTTTGTGTTTCTAATAAGTTTTGTTCATCTAACTCATAAATATAAGCACCTGTTGCAGGGTTTGTACCGTCGTAACCTGAAAGTGTTAATGTATCAATTTGTGGCATACCGCCTAATAAATAAGAGAAGAAGGATTTCATTTCATCAAATGTCATGTCAGTTTTCATGTTTGCACCAACTGCATCAATAATGGATCCGTAACTTCCGATACTTGTGATGTTTGCAGCTTTCTTAGCAACTGCTTTCATAATTTCTTGTTGACGTTTACCACGTTCAATATCACTATCTTGTTTACGTGTACGTGCTAACGCTAATGCTTCGCTACCGTTTAAGTTTTGTAGACCTTCTTTTAACTGAATCGTATATTGGTCATTTTCATCAAGTTCTAAGCGATCGTAAGGAACTTCAACTTCAATTCCACCAACAGCATCAACTACGTCAATGAATGCATTGAAATTCATTTTTACATAATAATCAACAGGAATATCAAATAGTCCTTCTACTGTCTCAATTGTTGCTAGTGTTCCACCAAATGCATGAGCATGTGTAATTTTATCGTTATAACCTAAGTAAGGAACGTAAACAAATGAGTCACGTGGAATACTAACCATCTTTACAGTTCGATCTTCATTGTTTAATGTTGCTAAAATTAAGGCGTCAGAACGAGGATTTCCTAAACCTGCTTCTTGTCGTTCTGCACTATCGTCAACACCGATAAATAGAATGGATACATTATCATGAGTTGGTTCTACTTTTGCCTCACGTTTTTCTGAGATATCTCGATCTTCAACTTCTTCGTATGCTTCGTTTGCAGCGGTTTCTGCCTTTTTCGTTAAGTATACACCGTATGCAGTTAAACATATTAAAAGGGAAGCGCAAAGTAGGATTGTTATTTTTAGAAAATATGAAAATGCTTTTTTGGTTCCTTTAGCACTTTTCTTATTACTGTTTCTTTTCATCGAGGATTCTCCTTATATATGGAAATAAAACACTTATAAGCATGTTGATATATATATAAATAAGTCAAAAAATGTCATGTATAAAATACTCATAAACTTAATTATACTATGTCGATATTTATCAGTAAATGAAAATTTTCAGTTCAAAATAAATTCAAGATAAGTTTGATTTTCAATACTAGTTACAGCTTGGCCATTTGTAATTTCAGTGATCCAATTCGTAAAAGTTTCTTCTTCATCACATACTACATAGACAAATAGTTCTACACCATCAGCATATTGAATGTTTTCCAAAATATAGTGAGAGGAACGAATTTCGTTCTCCACTTTTCCTAGCCATGTATAGTCTATGGAAACTTTCATAAGATGATGTAATTTTCTTTCGACAACTTGAGCAGCTGTGATCCCTTCAGTAGTTGCCTTTCCGTATGCGCGAATCAGACCTCCACCACCAAGCTTTATACCACCAAAATATCTTGTCACAACAACGACAGTATCCTTTAGTCCTTGTTTTTTTAGTACTTCTAACATAGGAACGCCTGCTGTCCCACTAGGTTCCCCATCATCATTGGCTTTTTGAATTTGATCGTGTTCTCCTACCATATAACACGAACAATTGTGGGTTGCAGTTGAGTGCATTTTTTTTATTTTATCAATAAAGTTTAAAGCCTCTTCTTCAGTTTCTGCACGATCTACATAAGCTATGAATCTTGACTTGGATATAATTATTTCCTCTTCACCAAAACCTTTAACTGTTTTGTAAGTTTTCAGCATATTTCATTCTCCTTCTAAAATTAAAATTATGTATAATTTTCATTACAAATGTTTGATTTTCTGAACCTAACTCTAAAAAATGCTATAATAGTGTAGTATAAAAGTGGTATTTGTGTAATATCAATTAATATCTTTATTGATTTGCTTGATTTTACTAGAATGGAGATCAGATATGTTATCTAATGAAAAAATTGATATTGCTTCTCTGGATGTCATATTTAACCGGATGATTGACACAATTACGAACTCAAAGAATGATATCTTTATTATAAGCGAACAAAGCAGAAGAAACTTTGAACAGATGAAAATAGAGCTTGAATTGATTAAGCAAAAAATTGTCATTACGATTAATGAAAGTGATATTTTAGAGCAAAAAACTAAAATTGCGAAAAATCGTTTAGTCGAAGTTAGTAAATATTTTGAAAAATATACCGAAGAACAAGTTAGGGAAGCATATGAAATTGCCAATGATTTGCAAATCCAACTTTCACTGGCTAGAGCTAATGAGAAGCAGCTTCGGGAAAAGAGGGACGACCTCGAACGGCGTCTTAGAGAACTGAATGATACAATCGACAGAGCTGAACATATTGTTGAACAAGTAAACGTCGTCATTAATTATTTAACATCAGATTTGAAAAATGTCGGCAAAGCACTTGAAAAAGCAAAACTAAAACAAGAATTTGGCATTAAAATTATCGCTTCTCAAGAGAAAGAAAGAAAAAGAATATCAAGAGAAATTCATGATGGACCTGCACAAATGATGGCAAATGTCTTAATGCGTTCTGACCTAATTGAAAGAACGTACCGAGAAAGAGGAATTGATGCAGCCATTAGAGAAATTAAAGAATTAAAAGGAACTGTCCGAGATGCATTGTCCGAAGTACGCCGTATTATTTACGACTTACGTCCGATGGCATTAGATGATTTAGGGATTGTACCGACTTTGAGAAAGTATCTTTCCACTGTAATGGAATATAACCAGAATGTTCGTATACATTTCCAATCAAATAATTCGGAACGAAGATTGCCATCAGATTATGAAGTTTCCATTTTTCGTTTAATCCAAGAATCAGTCAACAACGCCATTAAACACGGAGTTGCTTCTGATATATGGGTTAGAATTGAATGGTTGAAAAATCATATCAATATTATTGTAAAAGATAATGGGACAGGATTCGACTATAATGCTGTAAATGATCGAAAAATTGGTTTAGCTTTTGGTTTAGTTGGTATGAAAGAACGGGTAGATTTATTAAAAGGAACAATGGACATTAAAAGCAACATTGGAGATGGCACAGTCATTCTGTTTAAAATTCCTTTGCAAGACCACTTAACATAATAGGAACTTAACAAGTGAAAAAGCGTTATTAATTAAACATGGATTCGGATGAAGTCTAGGGGGTAACAATTATGACAAAAATTATTATTATCGATGACCACCAACTATTTCGTGAAGGGGTTAAACGTATTTTAGATTTTGAAGATACTTTTGAAGTAGTTGCTGAAGGTGATGACGGAGCGGATATTCTTCGTTTATATCGCGACCAAGCTCCAGATGTTGTATTAATGGATATTAATATGCCTGGTAAAAATGGTGTAGATGCTACAGCTGAATTATTACGCGAATTCCCAGAAGCAAAAGTAATTATGCTATCAATCCATGATGATGAAAGCTATGTTTCACATGCATTAAAATCTGGTGCATTAGGCTACATGTTAAAAGAGATGGATGCTGATGAAATTGTTGAAGCAATTAAAGTCGTTGCAAATGGCGGTTCTTATTTACATCCAAAAGTAACGAAGAACCTAGTTGCAGAATTCCGTCGTCTGAGCGAACATGAAAATAAAGGCAATTTCCATCAAACAGAAATTCGCCGTCCATTCCACTTACTAACAAAACGTGAGTGTGAAGTTCTTCAATTATTAACAGACGGACAATCAAACCGTACTATTGGTGAAACACTATACATTTCAGAAAAAACAGTTAAAAACCACGTTTCAAGCATTCTTCAAAAAATGAATGTAAACGACCGTACACAAGCTGTTGTAACGGCTATTAAAAATGGTTGGGTAGAAGTTCGTTAATTCTATAAAACTATTAATAGTTTTAATTTAATAGCATATTAAATTCCAATCCGTTATGGGTTGGAATTTTTTTATTTTTTTATGATGGATTCGCTGGGAATCTTTGATTGTTCAATATAGAGTAGTTTGGAGAACACACTACAAGCTATGAAAGATGAAATTTCTTTCTTAGAGTGAGCAACTAAATTTATTCTACTGACGTCATTAAATGCTGGATTAAGAAATTTGAACGAATTTTTTAATCCAGTTTAACGAGTTACATTTATGACAGAAAATAAGTAGTGTAAATACCACTTTTTTCAATGAATAAAAGTAAGCCAATAGGCATAGGTCAAAAAGTATGCTACAATTGTGCATCGGGAGGATTAGGCAAATGAATAAATGGTTGATAGCTGTATTTGCAGTGTTTTTGCTTGCAGCTTGTAGCGATAAAGAACAACAAGTGAATGTAAAAGAACATGAAAAATCAATTGAAGAGGGAACAGTTGGCTTTGAGGTTATGGGTGAAAATATTGAAGAAGCAACTGGCATTCCTGCTGATGAAAAAGAATCCATTAAGAACTCATTTGAAGAGTATATTGACTCATTTAATGTAAAAGATATTGATCGATATGTGTCGACACTTTCAAAAAATCCACAAGGCTTTTCAGTGGAGGAAGACAAGGCTGCTGCTGAGACAATCTTTGAACAATACGACATTACAAAAACTGCTTCAGATGTCACAATCGTAAAATATGATAAAAATGAAGCCCAAGTATACGCAAACATTTTAACAGAAATGACCGAATTAGCTTCTGGTACAGAACTAAAAGATGGTGGTCGCCAAGTTACTGTATTCGTGAAAGAAGACGGTGACTGGAAAGTGACGAGCATTTATTATATAGGAAATCAGAATTAAACTGAAAACCTGAATTATTATTGAAATTAAAACACAACATATATAGAGCATTTCGTGATTCGGAAAAATGGTTTCGATATTGCGAGATGCTTTTATTTTATTCTTTTTTGAAATAGCAATTTTGTAGTGTTAAAATACGGTTTTCAGTACGGTTTACACTATGAAAATAATATTATCTAAAAATTGGTATTTACTTTTATATAATAAGTTCACAACATGACATTTGTCATGTAAACTAATACATAAGGGGAGTGGTGAAATCGATGAGAATTGCGGTCGTTACGGATAGTACAGCCTATTTAACGCCAGAAGAAAGAGAGCGTTATAACATTCGAATGATACCTTTGAGTGTTACGCTTGAAGATGGCTCTTATGAAGAAGAAGTAGAAATTACAACGAGTGAATTTTACGATAAAGTACGCGAATCAAAAGTATTCCCAAAAACAACACAACCAGCTGTTGGTAAATTTGTGGAGCTTTTTGAAGAACTAGCAAAAGATTATGATGAAGTAATATCGATCCATTTATCAAGTGGGATAAGTGGTACGTATCAAGGAGCTATACAAGCAGGTGACATGGTCGAAGGCATCAACGTGCATGCATTTGATAGTGAAATATCTTGCTCTCCACAAGGTTTTTACGCGAAAACTGCTGCTGAAATGGCAAGTAACGGTGCTTCAGTTGAAGAAATCCTTGCGAAATTAGAAGAAATCAAAGCAAAGATGAGAGCATATTTCGTTGTTGATGATCTTGCCCACCTACAACGTGGTGGAAGACTTTCTTCAGCCGCTGCAATCGTTGGCGGACTATTGCAAATTAAGCCAGTACTTCACTTTGAAAATAAGGTGATCGTTCCTTACGAAAAAATTCGTACAAAGAAGAAAGCGCTTAAACGAGTTGAAGAAATGCTTGCTCAAGATGCGTTAAAATACGCACGTGTAGAAGCCATGGTTATCCATGCAAACTGCGAAGAAGAAGGCAAAGCATGGATGGAGGAGCTTGCTTCCAAATATCCAAACGTAAACTTCCACTTGAGCTATTTCGGCCCGGTTATAGGGACTCATTTAGGTGAGGGGTCGCTTGGAATGGGTTGGGTTGAGAAGAGGTAAGGAAGTTGGGTGTGGGCGGTTCTGGATTTGGTTTGGGCGAATGGGAACCAGGATACTTTGGAGCTTATTGGTCGCAAATTAGGGCTTAATGGACACAAAATGGAGCCTAATTGCCACAAATTAGGGCGAAATTTGATCGAGAGAGCGATAAATTCACAAATCAGATCGATATCTTCATATTTGAGAATGGTATTGTCACAATTTATATTGATAAATTCATAAATGAGATTGATAATTAGATCTCGCCTACTGATATTTCAGATTAAACTGCAATTATAATATTTAATATTTATTCATTCAATCATGGCCTCTGTCTAATGACAGAGGTTTTTTTGATAGGAGGAGAAGATTATGGGATTTGAAGAAGAATACCAGTCTTTTATGGATAGTCATTTACAGGCAAGAACCGGTGAACGGCTGCGGCGCTTACAAGAAGGTCATAATCATGCTGAAATGTTGTTTTTGAAGCAGGTGTGGTGGCCATCATTTAACCATTTTCAGTATCTGCATCCAGAATACGAAATCAATGATTTCAAAGATGGCAATAGATACTTGGATTTTGCTTATATTCGTCCTGCTATCAAGATTTGCTTTGAAATCGATGGGTACGGTCCCCATTTAAGGAACTTAAGTAGATGGCAATTTTCTGACAGCTTGGAACGTCAAAACCAGTTGGTGATTGATGGATGGACAGTGATTCGCTTTTCTTATGATCAAGTTAAAGAGAAGCCACGTCGATGCCAACAAATTGTTCAGCAAGTGATTGGCCGTTGGTTGGGGGATGAACTGGACCAGTCCACTCTGTCCTTTGTTGAAAAGGAAGTGCTTCGGCTAGCGATTCGAAAAGGTGAAGCCATATCCCCTTTGGAAGTGGAGAAGTATATGAAGTTAAGTGGTAATACGGTAAAAAAAATTCTCCACAATCTAGTAGATAAAAAGATGTTAATACCCGCATCTGGAAGCGTAAGAATCCGCTCTTATAGGTTGGGGAATCGAATTAAACACCCAATCTAAAAAATAGACGTAAGTTTTACTCTTATTTAGTAAAAAGCTCTAAAAATTGGTTAAATAGACGTAAAATTTACGCTTATTGACTTAAAAATAGCGAAAATGTGCAATATTGCTTTGCTTAACCGCAAAAATTACCCTTATTTGGCCCGATATATGCCTCATGATAAAAATAAGTGAAAAATCTACGCTTATTTTACTTAGTCATCCTATTTCGTGTTTTAATGGGACCAGCCGTAATGGTAACCATCAAGAAACCAAAATAGATTTTATTTTAGAATGGAGGAATTTCATTGCCAAAAAAACTAAATAAAATAATCTATAATAAATCATACAAAGGCATCATCATAGAACCAAAGATCAGAGATTTCTTCACAGGGCGCATATGGACTAGACATATTACATCTTTTCCACCAGAAAAAATTGAGAAGTATATTGAACATAGCTATTTCAATGTTAAAAGTGCAATCACAATTCATCAAACCTCATTGGGTCTCTTCAAAAGAAAAAGATACCTATGCAATCGTTGCCACAACACAAACCAGCAGGAATTTATCGAATTTGATTGTGCGCGGTGTGAGAAGAAGTGTGTTTATTGTAGGCATTGTATCAACATGGGGAGGATGAGTAGCTGCACGGAGTTAATTATCTGGAATGGGCCAGTGACAAAGCCGAATCGAAATCATGTATTGGATTGGAGTGGGCAATTTACTGAACTTCAGAATAAGGCGGCAAAGGAGTTAATCGAGAGCATCCGAGAAAATCGCAATCATTTGGTTCACGCAGTGTGTGGAGCTGGAAAAACCGAGATACTATTTCCAGCAGTTCACTACGCGCTGAACAAAGGAAAGCGCGTTTGTGTAGCTACCCCAAGAACAGATGTAGTGCTCGAATTATTTCCGCGATTCCAAAAGGTATTTCCTAATACAACAATCCACGCATTATACGGTGGGTCACCAACACAAACAGGTTACCCAGAGTTCGTCATCACAACAACGCACCAACTATACCGTTTTGAAAATGCTTTTGATGTTGTTATTGTTGATGAGGCGGATGCATTCCCATATACTTTTGATGAATCACTTCAAAACGCTGTAATCAAGGCTCGAAAGGACAATGCGCCAACTGTTTTCGTTACTGCCACACCATCAGCTAAAATTTTAGCCCACACAAAAAAAGAGGAATGGGGTGTATCCTTTATTCCTAAAAGATTTCACGGCCATCCACTACCCGTACCACGATTTGCCTCGTTATGGAACTATCAAAAAACATTTGAAAAAGGCGCCATTCCACCTAAACTACTGCAATGGACAGAGCAACGTCTGCAAAACAAAGAGCCCTTTTTAATCTTTTTCCCAACCATTCAATTAATGAAAACAGCAACGCCATTATTCGAAAAAATCCATCCAAACATACTGAGTGTTTATGCAGAAGATGCAGATCGGAAGGAAAAAGTGATGAAGCTTCGTAATGAGGAGGTTCCAGGATTACTCACAACAACCATTCTTGAGCGTGGCGTCACAATCAAAAATGTACAAGTTGCAGTAGTTGGAGCAGAATCGAAAATCTTCACGTCTAGTGCGCTAATCCAAATCAGCGGTAGGGTTGGACGGAATGTGGAGTTTCCACAAGGAGATATCGTCTACTTCCATCACGGTATAACAACAGAAATGGCTGAATCGAGAAAGGAAATTATGAGATTGATCAAGATGGGATTTGGGAGTGATATCGAATGAAAAAGGAAATTTACAATTGCTTGCTATGTGGTGCGCCTTTAAATGAACAGGTGACTTGGAAATGGCTACTAGGAAATGAATATCCGAAAACAATTTGTTTAGAATGCGAAAATGAATTTCAATCTGTTGTTGATCGAATTAATCAATCAGAGGTCGATTCGATAGAAGTACGATCTCTTTATCAATACAACGATAA
>DATMFE010000480.1:0-4970 GCA_035556295.1 Ureibacillus sp. | reverse complement strand
AAGATGTTGAGTTTGATTCTGGCTCAGAGTGAATGCTAGCTACATGCCTAACACATGCGAGTTGAACGTATTTAAATAAAAATAAGTAGCGCAAAGGTGAGTAAAATTAAGAACGTTATTATAGCAACAATTCCATATTATAGCATTAAAACTTAAATTATGGAATAATAGAATTTATCTATATACGGAATACATCTTGGACGTCAAATTAAAATAATATAATTAAAGTAATTTTTGATTGTAAATATTTTTAAAATTTAAATTTTAAAAGATTTATCGTTGTTGGTTTGCGGCTTAAGTAGAATTAGGTAGTTGGAAGGGTAAAAGCCTAACAAGCCGATGATTCTTAGTTGTTCTGGGAGGATGATCAGCCACACCGGAATTGAAATAGCGTCCGGATCTCAGTTGAGGGCAGCAGTGAGGAATTTTGGACAATGAGCGAAAGCTTGATCTAGCAATGTAGCGTGAGTGATATATCGTTTCTTGGTTTATGTAATTTAGTCACGGGAAGTTAAAACCTGGGGAGAGATTAAATTATAAGGGAATGACAGTTACCACACTGTAAATCTCTTTTATTAAGATTTTATTATGCTGAAACTTAAAGAATATAGCCCCGGCTAACTTCGTGCCAGCAGCCGCGGTAATACGGAGGGGGCAAGTGTTATTCATCGTGACTGGGCGTAAAGGGTTCGTAGGCGGTTTAGTAAGTTGTAATCAAAATAATAGGAAATAGTTCTTAGAATAAGCGTCTACAATACTGCTATACTAGAATAAATTGGAAGATAGTGGTACTATTAGTGGAGAGGTGGAATTCTGTGATATTAATAGGACCACCAATGGCGAAGGCAACTATCTATGGTTTATTGACGCTGAGGGACGAAGGCGTAGGGAGCAAATGGGATTAGTCACCCCAGTAGTCTACGCTGTCAACGATGAGTGCTGGATGTTAGTAAATTTTTTAGACTGGTATCCGAGGTAACCCGTTAAGCACTCCGCCTGAGTAGTACGGCCGCAAGGTTGAAATTCAACGAAATTGACTGAGATTCAAACAAGCGGTGGAGCATGTGGTTTAATTCGATACAACGCGCGGAACCTTACCAAGTTTAGTGTAAGAATAACAGCAGGTGTAGAATACTGCAGTATATTTATAATTAATTTTTAAATATTATTAAATTTTTTATTCAGGTGTTGCATGGCTGTCGTCAGTTCGTGTTGTGAAATGTTTGGTTTGGTCCTGTAACGAACGTAACCCTATTCTTTAATATTTTTACTTGGCTTAAAATTTTCAATTAATATATCATTTTAGCTTAGTAAATTTAAGGATACTGCTATCAATAAGTATGAGGAAGGTGGGCTAACGTCAAGTCATTACGGCCTTTATAGCTTGGGCTATACATGTGCTACAATGGTAGGTACAATGAGTAACAAAGATGTAAGTTTTGTTAAACTTTAAAGCCTATCGTAGTTCGGATTATTTTTTGAAATAAAAATATGAAGTTGGAATCGCTAGTAATCGTAAATTAGCATGTTACGGTGAATCTGTTAAAGGGTCTAGTACACACCGCCCGTCACGCCATGGGAGTTAAGGGTGTGCGAAATAGGCGAAAAATGTGGATGGTATGAATTTCTGTTAAATGTTGGTTGAGAATTTTAGTTTCAGTTTTTAAATTTTAATGAATAAAGTAAGTTTACTTCTAGGTGTCCAGTTCTATGAGTACAAAATTAGTAACTAGGGCGAAGTCGTAACAAGGTAGTCGTAGGGGAACCTGCGTCTGGAACAGCTTCCTTAGCTGTTCCAGGGCCCTTTCACAAAATAAGCACTACACTCAATTTTGAAAGTGAAAATTACAACAGAGGAATGTTTATAGTATTTTTATTTATTTCTTATTTCCTATTCCTTATTTCTTTATTTTTTTTTTTAAAAAAACTAATATTATTTTAGTTAAAATGAGATGCGATGTAATTATTACAGGTTCCACTTGTGAAATAGAATTTCTTTTCCTCGCCCTGGGGACGGGATATTTTATTTTCACATTGTTTTCAATTTCTATATTTCTAATATATGTACCTCATACCAAATTGTTGAATATAATTAGGATATTTTTGTTTGGGAACAAGAATAATATAATTATTAAATTTTTTTAAATAAAACTGCTAATAATTGTAATATTTTCTCGAATTTTCTACTTCTTTCTATTGAAATGTGTGTCTATACTCTATTTGCCATGGTGGACCCCAACGTATTTTACGGTGTTCGCTATGGTTTTTGACTATATATTTGGGTTTATAATACTTGAAACTGGTATTTGTGTTATGCTTTATATGATTTATGAATATTTTGGAGTGGAATCACATATTCTAGATTATTCATTTTATCCAAAATTTAAAAAAGATTTCAATGCTAGATTTTCGGCCTTGTCATCAAATACTGTTGTTAATACAATGCAGCACTATGGATCGGCTGTGAAGCATAATAAAGTATTTGGTAGTACAATGCATCGAGCTGATGGGTGGTCTTCGAATAGTAAGAGACCTAAACTTTCCATAAAAGTGAATTCTGATTGGTATGTAAAATCAGACTATTATTCAAGTTTTAAAAGTTATTTTTCTTCTCACAAAAAATCAGATGGAATTGCAGCCCTTGCTAATAGTAATAAGCCAAGATTTTGGAGAATTTTGAACCTATATCAAAATCATTTGAAATCGGTTTCTAATTATAATAAGGAAGTTTGGCTTCAAATTGGAAAAATTAACTATGAAATTTTGAATGTAATTTCTGGTTCAAAGGATCCAGCAACAAATCAACTTTTGACCCTCCTTATAAATCAAGCATTTGTGCTTAAGTATAATAATGATGGGACTTTTCCAGTACTTAAAGCAGACCTTGGATGGGTTAACTATACTATTCAAAAACTTGGTAGTGCTTTTAAATCACCTGATTTTCATTTTTATGTTGCTAATTCATTTGAACTTTTTGAATTTTTTGATATGTTTGCGTCAGTGATAAGTTCTAAAGGTTTTGATTTGAGCAATTTTAGCAATAGTCGTGTAATAAATAACTATTTTTCTCTACCAGCGGGCAAGCGAGCAGCGGTGCTTACAAATTTTGCTAAGCAAATAGATATAGCTTGTGTTCAGCAAGAGCAGCAGCTTGTAATAAACGATGCAGTTGGTTCTCAGTGTAATTATCCTATTTCGCTATATTTTTGGGAGTCACTTGCTAGGTATCATAGTTCTTTGAGACTTGCACTTGATGGTGGAAATTTGGGTAAACCTCAATCTGGATTTGGTGATCTTATAATTATATTGGATAATGTTAAAATTCTTCTAGAGCTGAAGAATAGGGGGGATTTTCATATATTTAGCGGTAATATTCCACACTTTCTTGATGAAGTAGACATGGGTACTGTTAAAGGTGCTACTTTTTTTGAAACATTGTTTTCGTCTAATTTTCCGAAAAATGAACTTCTTAAGTTTGGTGAACAATTTGGTTGCCTATGCCGTGAGAATGATTGTGAAAATTTTTCGATTTGTGTAACAAATATTCGCAATATTGGGCCTTGGAATTTGAAGCAAATCGCGCTTCAAGATGGCGTAACCTCCTATATCACAAAAAATAATAGGTCGGTTCTTTATCAAATTTCAGAAGAAAATAGGATTAAACGAAAATGGGACGATATTTCATTTTATAACTCTAGCCAAAAATTGGAGTTGGAACTATATACTCGCAACTTTCTTGAGTTTAATAAAGGCTTGGATAAATATGGTGTGAGCCTTTCAAGAATGCTAGCTACTAGGGTTCTGGAACCTGGTTTTGTTCCAAGTAATTCAGATATTATAAAAAAAATTAACAACTTATTAAAGAAAAATGATGTATAAGTATATGTATGTTGCGTCCATTAAGGAATACCTAGATTTTTGTATAGAGCTAATTGGTTTGCATTCCTGTGCCTGGGAATTCTTTAGAGAACTAGAAGAACAAAACAAGTTTAGTGATGCAAATCTTCTATGGAGTACAGTATTTAATGAATATTTTATAGAAAGTTTTGAAGAAATTTTTTCTGTTGAACTAAAAGAAAAATTCAATATCATAATCAAGTTTGAGGACTTGATGGATATAGTAATGTGTTCTGGAATTGATTATCGTAATGCTAAAGGAGATTTGAATACCTATTTGTCGTCTCCATCAGTTGAAAAAATAAAACTGTTTTTTTTTGATAGCCAATTGGACAATGTAGAATTGATTGACTATTGGATATATATTTTTAAACTAGAGGGTTTGTCGGAAGATCTTCAGCGTTGTGAACTTGGAATGGATCTTAGGGACTTTCAAAAAGAGTGGATTACTCCTTGTAATCCATTTGAAATAAACTCAGTAGTTGAAAATATCTATTCAAATTTTTATATGTATGAAAAGGTTGTGAGCATGAATTACGACGTTGCTACCCATTATGCCCCTTTGTCTAAAGTTCGATTTACTCCATCCAAATTTATGCTTCTTTTGTATCAAATATTTTCAATTAAAAAAAATAATGTACAATATTTGACTCAATCAGATAAATGCAAAGCAATATTTAAACTTGTAGAGCTTATTTTTGGGGTTATAGAGGAGGATAGAATGTTTGTAACTATTATTAGGGATTTGACAAGCGCATTGGAAATAGAGTCTTATGATGGGGATGGTCTACATAAATGGGAATTTCGTGAAGACGAGGGCTATAGCTTTGTAAGACTAGACCCTTTCATAGGTTCACGTACTGATGTTGAAGCATACTTGCAAGAATACCGTACTGAGATGAAAGCATTTAAACGGAAAGGAAATAGTGATAGAATGTTTAATTATTCTAACCCTTCTTATAACATTAAATTATTTTAGGGGGATATCTTTTCTACAATATGTTTTTGTACATAAATAGGAAAAAATTTCTGTAGCTCAATCGGTTAGAGCGATCGACTGTTAATCGACTGAT
>DATMFE010000479.1:0-1888 GCA_035556295.1 Ureibacillus sp. | reverse complement strand
TAACTCTCGATTTCGCTTTTTAAAAACTTCATTATGCGAAGAGACCATTCCAGCATGACTAGCATCAGGTTGAATGAATTGCTTTGCTCTATTTACAGCATTTGCAGCATCTTGAAAAGCACCCGCTATTAGATGGACTTTTCCATCATGCTTTAAAATGTCCCCTGCCGCATACAATCCTTCCACTGAAGATTCGCTAGATGCATTCCCTTCAATATAGTAATCATCCACTAGTTTAATATCCAGTTTACTATTTTCAAGTAATGTTTTATCCTGCTCATATCCATGATTAATGATGACTTCATCAATCCATACATATGTAACCTCTTCTGTTTCATGATTCGTTAATTGCACCCGTTCAATTGTCTCATGACTAGAATCAGCGATTAGTTTTGTAATGGACGTATTAAAAAAACAAACAGCCGAACTATTCATTAATTGTGTGACTTGCGCTTCATGTCCTGCTAAAGCATCCTTTCGATACGTCAAATACACCTTCTTCGCAATAGGCTCTAATTCATTGGCCCAATCGATTGCCGAGTTTCCACCGCCTGAAATAATGACTGTCTTATCCTTGAAGCGCTTTAAAGACTTTACTGTGTAATTTAAATTAGATACTTCAAACCTCTCAGCACCTTCTATTTCTAGCCTTTGTGGATTTAAAATTCCTCCCCCAACAGCCACAATAACCGTTTTCGAGAAGTGCTTTCTTCCAGATGCAGCATGTAAAATGAAAATCCCTTCTTCATTACGTGTAATGGATTCTACTTTCTCATTTAACACGACTTCCGGGTGAAACGTTAGTCCTTGCTCTACAAGTTGCTCTATTAATTTTGCTCCAGGAACAGGAGTAATTCCTCCAACATCCCAAATCATTTTTTCTGGATATACATGAATTTTCCCACCTAGTTTTGGTTGGTATTCTATAAGCTTTGTTTTCATTTCTCGAAGTCCGCTATAAAAAGTGGAGTAAAGACCTGCTGGTCCTCCCCCAATAACCGTCACATCAAATAATTCGATTTGTTCCATTTCCGTTCACTCCTTGGTAATCAAACATAAAATGATTATCATTCTCATTTAAATATACCCCTTTTCCCTTGTTTTTACAACAAAAAATCATCGGTAAAAAAGGCATTTATTTTTTTCGCAGCAGATGCGATAAGACTCCATATAATTGAACTGGACGGGGCTTCAACCAGGATGATTGTTGCATTAATCAGCGCCCTTTATTTTGTAATAATAGAAAGAAGAGGCTATCCTATAGACAGCCTCTTCTGATTATACATCACACCATTAATTTACATAAATCATTTGTAAATTCTAATGGATCTTGAATTGGTAAACCTTCTATTAACAGTGCTTGATTATATAAGAGATTTGTATATAATCGAACCTTTTCTTTATCATCCTGTTCGAAGGCTGATTTTAGCGACTGCCAAATCTCATGGTTTACGTTAATTTCTAAAATTTTATCTGCTTTAACCTGTTGGTTATTCGGCATCATATTCAGTACTTTTTCCATTTCAATCGACAATTCGCCATTAGCTGATAAACAGACTGGATGAGTTTTTAATCGTTTAGATACTTTCACATCTGTTACTTTTTCCGATAATACCTCTTTCATCAAGTCAAAGAGCTCTTTATTTTCCTTCTCCTCTGCTTCATGCTTATTATCGTTTTCTTCTTCAATTCCTAAATCACCGCTGGATACGGATTTAAACTCTTTCTCTTTATAGTTCAGCAACATTTTAATCGCAAATTCATCCACATCATCTGTAAAGTACAAAATTTCATATCCTTTATCAGCAACTAGCTCGGTTTGCGGCATTTTTTCAATTCGTTCGTTTGTTTCACCTGTTGCATAATAAATATACTTTTGATCCTCAGG
>DATMFE010000478.1:0-15189 GCA_035556295.1 Ureibacillus sp. | reverse complement strand
TATACATATGTGCCAGCATATTATAACTTTACTTTATTACCCAAATTATTTATAATTTACAAGTCGGTTAGTAAGTTAATCACCACTTACTAAAAAGCTATCGCTTTCTCTTGCTAGGCCAATGCTGAGAGAAAGCGATCGTTTCTTATTTATAAAGAGACGAATACTTACTTCGTTAAGCTTACCTTCTGTAATTCATTCAACAATTGATCAATGGATCGGCTCACTTGAAGTGTGCGATCACTTGTTATACCTTCTTCTCGTGCTACTTGAATCATCTTCTCCCTCTCTTTTTCTATCTCTATAAGTAAAGTTTGTTGTAAAACACCTTTATACCCCTGCAATTTCTCTACCACCTATTTACTAAAAATGTTAATATGTTCACCTATTTAACAATAAATGTATTCTCCTTTTATTTCAACACCCAACCTAAAAGAAGTCAGGGGTATCCTTTGTAAGACCTATTTAATAGCTCGAAATCTAGAAATACGAGGATAGATAGTCATTTTGCAGTCTGGTTTATCTTGTTATCATTGCTATCCTATTTGGAATTCCCCAAGGGATATTGAATTTAGCTAACCAAAATGCTGTCTATTTTCAGGCTTCGCCCAAACACATTGGTGCTTCAGCTGGTTTATTAAGAACCTTTATGTACATGGGAACTATACTTTCTTCTGCCACAAACGGATTGTTTTTTAAATCTGAAGCAAATACAAAAGGAATCCATCATCTAGCACTATTTAGTTTAATCATTTGTTTTATTCTGATTGTTACCCTATTCGATCAATCTCTGAGTAAAATTTAAAAAAACAGATGACCGTTTAAAATGCTGTATTTACACTTAGGCATGCTTATCTGCAAGAAGATTTTAGTAATAAACTTCAACGATTGGACACTTTTATGTAGTAACGAAAAAGCCCAGTTTCTCAGTCAATAAATTGAGTAATTGGGCTTTTTATTACTGGAAATTCCTTAGTGGGAAAAATGCACATTTTGTATATGATCGTGCACCTTGGGGAATGTTAATCCAACTCATTAGCTATACACCAAATGAATTAGATTATCCAGAAGAGAGTGAAGCAAAACGTTTCACACCTTAATAGATAATCTGGTGGGTGTTTATATTTAAAACATAAAATAACAACTTAAAAAGCTGCATTTCTATAAATCAACATAGGAATGCGCTTTTTGTTTGTTGAAATAGTAACCGTATACCTTATTTGTTGAATAAATGAACATTGCCAGACAAGTAATGAGGTATAGCTAACCGTCATATTTTAAAATTATTGAAGAAGTAAATAAAATTCTTAATGAAGAGATATCTTAAATACTGAAATAGACATTAATAATTTACGTTTATTTACAGATTAAACATAGGATAAATAGTAACAATTCTCAGTAGCAATCAGCTCTGTTGAATATAAAAGAGGTGTGGGAGGAATATAATGATAATTTTTTTAATTATATTTGCAATATTAGCTGGCATGGCTTTACCTACTCAATTTAGTGTCAATGCTCAATTGAGATCTGTCGTACATTCCCCTATCATTGCTTCGACTATTTCTTTTATAGTTGGTGCAATTATTTTGCTTATTATATCTTTATTTGGAAAAGGTATGAGTGTAAATAAAGAATGGTTCGCAGCACCGTGGTGGGTATGGACCGGAGGCCTGTTAGGAGCTTTTTATGTAGTTGCTTCTATTGTACTTATACCTCGTCTAGGAGCTACTGCTACAGTTGCTTACATTCTTGCAGGTCAAATGGTTGCTTCTACTTTAATTGACCATTTTGGATTAATAGGAGTGCATGTGCACTCTTTAAGCATTCCTAGAGTAATAGGAGTAGTTTTAATCATTGTCGGAGTTATTATCATTCAAAAATTTTAAAATGTAATAATATAAAAGAAAACAGTTATGAAATCGATAATAAACATAACGCCATACAGTAGAAAAAAATAACTAATACTTTATCTAAATAAGCACTGACTATTTCCTATTTTAGTTAGTGCTTATTTTAAATACGTTTTTATTTTATCCTTACATAAAACGAGCATCAATGAATTCGCTTAATCTCATTTTATTCTTTAACTCAAATACGTTATCAATAAAAAAATCAATTACTAAGGGAATCGACAAACTGAATGAACCTTGTCTCTGTTATGTACTGCCCTTTTTTATAATATGTAAGGTACACTTATTTATTTGTATGTAAGGCTTCAATTAAGGTGGAATTAATCTGTAAGACTATTTCGATAACGAGCTGTCGAGTGAGGAAGGTGACTAGACTCACGTAGTACACTATTCTTGCCATAACGCAGCCGAATGTCATCAATCGTTTTAGCAAAAGCATAGGCTCTTTCACGCTGATCGATATCCTCAAATAAGCTCATTTGCTCCTCTTCTTGAATGCTAGTGTTTGATAAGGAAATGCCAATGGAGCGAATCGGCATCCCACTATCAAATGTATGTAAAATGGTTAAACAATATGGAAAGATATCTTGGCTTAAGTTCGAGGCTCTCCCCATTTTCTTTTGTCTGGACAAGCCTCCACCTGTTTGTTTGCTGTAGCCAATCAACAAATGAATCGTTTAAGCTACTACTTGATGCATGCATAAACGAAAACACACATATATGGACAACTCGTTGGTATGCTCCTCTGTTCTTCTACGATGTTTCAAATGCGACAACTCAGAAAGTCTTTTTGAAAATAAAAGACTGAAGAAATATTAATTTTCTCCAACAAAAGAAACGTTCCTGTAACTATGAAAGGTGTCTTTTTATAACCTAATAATCGATACCAAACTGGACATAATAAAATGAATAAAAAATATCCATTGTTAGGGGAATTGAATCGTGAAGCAATTGTTTAAATTAAGCTCCTCATGGTTTCCAATTTGGTTAATATCATTATTAATGTTAGTCATGGTATTTGTATATCTGCCTATATTTAAAGGTGCAAAACAAAACATGTCTGATGTTCCTCTAATTGTTGTAAATGAAGATAAGGGAAAAGTTGGCGATGCCATATTATTAAATCTTATCGAAAAGCAAAATGGGAACTCTTTTAAATGGGAAGTTGATAAAAGTAGGAAACAAGCATTCACAGATATAAGAAATAACAAGGCATATGGCGCATTAATTATCCCTTCAGACTATTCAAAAAGTCTTGATCGAGTCCATGATACGCTTATTTCCGGTCTTACAAATGATAAACCTGCTGATTTAGAAATTTTATTGAACGAAGGGATTGGGCAAACTGCATCCATGATTGCGAGTAATACCCTTCAGACAGTCGCTTTAACTGCTTCTAAAGGAATTAGTAGTCAACTAAAAAATGAATTACTGCAAAAAGGAATGAGAGTAGCACCAGAGAATGCTTCATTATTAGAAAATCCTGTACAGGTTGTTTCCAAAAATGTACTGAGGCTGCCGGTTAATCTTAATAAAGGAATGACACCGTTTGTCATGGCCCTTATATCCTCTATTACTGGAATGTTGGGTGCAAATATGATACATGGATATCTTTTGCGAAGTAATGGCATTTTGAAGAAAAGGGGATCTGCATTAAGTGAATCTGAAGTCCTTACATCAGAAATAATTTTTGGTATCATTTTAACTTTCTGTGTTTCAATTTTTATTCAACTAGGGGTATTTGGAATTTTTGGGAGTGCACATGCTTCAAACATTTGGACGATATTCCTGTTTACTTTCTTTAGTTGTACAACCATGTTTTTGTTATTTAAAACGATAGCAGTATTTTTAGGTGGATGGGGAATGTTAGTAATGTTCCCGGTGAATTTTATGGGGATATTTTCTAGTGGCGGAGCATTTCCTCTATCAACATTACCTACCGTCCATCGACTGTTCAGTCATATTCTACCTACAAGATATATTGTGGATGGAATAAGGGCATTACTTTATTATGATGGAAGATTGGAGGCAGGACTTGGACCAGCCTTATTGGCACTCTCCATCTATTTTGTTTTGACATTAGCAATTCTTATTGTATTCATTAGTCTTACTAAAAAATATAAAGAAGCAGCTGTTGATGAAAGTGGAAAGAAAATTGAAGTAGAAGTAGGAAATGAAATTCCTCATGAACCACCTACTCACGAGCAAAGGAAAAGTCGCCATACAGGAGAAAAAGATGGAATGTTTCGTCAAGCAGTGTCTAATTTAGCTAAAGGCAGTAATAAAGAGAAACAGGAAATGAATGATAATGAGTATCGAAACGCATTGAAGTCCTTAGACAAAAATAAAAAATAATATTATTGCTTGAAGATGAGAGTAATAATATTATTTTTTGCGTATTTCTAGATTTTTTACATTAACAAAAATACTGCTATAATAGCAGTATTTTTAAATTACTAAGTAAAGGTAAAAGAATAATAAAATAACAATATCTAGTTCCTTAACATACAGGTAACCGCATAAAATGTATCTAAACGTGTAACTTTTTACTTTTGGTGACGTGACCCCTAGTATAGAAAAGCTAAAAATTTTTAATCGCTTAATTATTAGAAGGTGGAGGAAGCCTTTGTTCAATAAGGCTTTGCAATGATATTCAATAATCAAGCGAGTTTCTTAAATATTCGGTTCTCGAAATAAAAAGCCACCTTAAGTAAGTTGAAGAATGACATTTTTCTGTGTTACCAATCTCAAAAACGAATGTATTTAATAAGTTTTATTTTCTCATTTTTTGATCGTAAAATCTTTGATGATTTGTTATCAAGACTATTATCAAAAACAAATTAACAATAACCTCCTTTCGAAATTAGCTCCAATACATACATAAAGCTTGTATTAACGCAGTAACGCTAACGAAGTAGATAGCCTTTAGATACTATGTAGCTACTGCAGTAAGCCTGCCTGTCCAATCGAAAAATAAAAAGAACTCTTACCGCAGTAAGTAAGGGGGAGCTAATTATGTAAGAAGTAATGGGTTTTTATATGCTGGCGGTTGTCTTAATAGCCCATTTTTCATGAAATAGATGAGAAATCAGATTTACATATAAGAGTTTACAAGGTACTCTTTTTAGATAGGTTTAACTCTTCAGTCTTAGGTTTTTTCCATAGTATAGTGATGGCTAAACCAATGATAATGACAACTGTACTGAAATAGTAGGGGTAATTAATATTAATATCAAATAAAATGCCACCTAAGATGGGGCTAAATACGTTGGCCAGGGAAGTGAAAAAAGAGTTCATTCCTCCAACAAAGCCTTGTTCGTTACCAGCAATGCGTGATAAGTACGTTGTTACGGCTGGGCGAATGAGATCCGCACCTATAAATACGGTAAATGTGACTGTCATAACCGTCCAGTAAGAGCTCACTAATGTCATTGTAAAAACTAAAATCGCAGATACTACCAATGACCAACGAATCATATTAATTTCACCCATGTACTTTACTAACGGTTCGAATAGTACAATCTGAAATATTGCACCTATAATGGCACCGCCTGTGATTGAAATAGCAATATCCAATGGACTAAACGCGAATTTATGATCAACGTATAAACTGAAGAATGACTCAAATGCTGTTAACCCAAATGTCGATACAAAAATGACTACAAAAGCAATAAAGAACATAGGCATGAATATCTTCTTTAAGCCCATCTTTTTTTCTATTAGTCCTTTGACCTCTACTTCTTCTTGAGGAGACGCGGGTTCTTTTAACAGCGTAACGGATAAGATTGCAGCAACAAATCCAAGAACTGAAGCTGAGTAAAAGGGTACTCGCGTGCCAATCTCAGCTAAGAAGCCACCTACGCCTGGCCCTATAATTAATCCAGTAGTAATAGCTGCTGACATATATCCTAGCATCTTTGGGCGTGTTTCTAATGTTGTTATATCTGCAATAAAAGCTGTCACAGCAGGCATAATACAAGCACCACTAACACCGCCTAAAATACGTGATACGAACAATAACTCGATTGTTTCCCCTGTTCCAAATAATAATTCTGATAGACTGAAGATAAATAATCCTATTACTATCATGATTTTACGGCCAAATTTATCAGCTGCTTTCCCCGCAAATGGAGAAATAATTAATTGTGTTAGGGCAAATATTGCTGTTAAATAACCAACAGTTGTACCACTAATGTTCAATTCATTCATAATACTCGGTAATACAGGTATGACTAAACCAATTCCTAAAAAAACAATAAATATGTTTATAAGTAAGAGGTATAGTGTACTTCTTTTTGTCTTACTCATATGGAAACCTCCGTCTGTATAGATTGCTATGCAAAAGCTTATATAGCTTGATGTACCTTCCATGTCATATGATATAGCGTTTGCTTATGGTAGAGTATGAAGTATGGAGTTAGTCTATAGTCAAGAGGAGTTTTCAACTTGGAGAGAAAAACTAAAACTTTAACTACAGGAGAATTTGCTAGCTACGTGGGAGTGAAGAAAGATACATTATTTTATTACGATAAAATTAATCTTTTCAAACCTGCGGGGAAACTTTTAAATGGTTATCGCTATTATACCTATGATCAAATTAAATCATTCTCTACACTCCAGTCTCTTCGGAAATTAGGTGTATCAATCGAGGAGCTAAAAGAATATCTTAGTTCCCAAAACACTCATAAATTTATTCAAATGGCAAATCAGCAAACCGTTATAGTAGAAAAAGAAATTGAAAAATTGCTTCAAATTCAACGTTTCTTTAAGCAGATTATTTCAACGGAAGAGGAACTGAAAGGTGTCGAATTTGGAAAAGTTTATGTCCAAAAAACGGAGAAAAAGTACATCCTTCTAAGCAATAAAACCTCAAATGAGGGCATGAATACTGTAGAAGAATGGTCAGAGCAATATAATCATTTTGGAAAACAGATAGGTTTGCAAGTTCCGGTACCTATTGGATCTTTACTAACAAAAGATACCCTAATTCAAGAGAGGTTTGAGAGGGTTGATTATTTATTTTCTTATAGTGAGTTGGACACAGGACAATCAAGGCCAGAAGGTCTTTATGCCATTTATTATCACGAAGGACCTTATAAAAATATTGAGTCTTCCTACCTCCATGTAACTAATTTTATTAAGACAGAAGGCTATTCTATTGTAGGTGACGCGTATGAAGAGTACTTGTACGATTCGATGAAAACTAATAACGAAGAAGAATACCTTACTAAAATTAGCATACAGGTGGAGAAAGATTTAAAGGAACAGTAAGATTTATTTTTTAATCTTGTACTTATAGTTGCACCAAGGGGCCACTTTCTATGAAATAGTACAAAATTCCTTCTAGAACAAGAGGTTTGTTATTTTATCTGAGTAACGAAAAATAAGTACCTAATCTATAATAAAAAGAGCTGTATCTTACGATACAGCTCTTTTTATTGATATTTATTGGTAACGAAGTTTCTCCACGTCTTCTATTGTAAGACCTGTCAATTTACTTATCATTTTACTGTCTATACCTTCTTGAATCATGCCTAAAGCAACCTTCTGAATCCCCTTTTTTTCTCCTCGCTCTTCTCCCAGTTTCTCTGCTCTTTTTAAAGCAGATTTTTCATCTAAAAGAGCTTTTCGTCTTGCTTCATAAGCAAGTAATACTTCTGGATCTTGGCTCACACGTTCCCATTCATCCATTGCTTTCTTTAATACCTGATCTTCTTGCATCGCAATCTCCTCCAATACTTGAGTGATTTCTTCATCTTCAGATGCTTCAAGTAATAATAACCATCGCACAAGTTGATCTTCTCGAGGATCTACCTCTCTGTTACGCCATTTAATTAATAACTTAGGTAGCTCCATAAAATGAATTTCCAGCATATCAGTTAAGAGTAATTTTTGTTCACGCTCATACAGCTAGAAAGTTGAGTGATAATCATGAATATGGGACAAATAACGGAAGTTAACAATATTAATTGTAATGGTTTTACAAAGCTCTCCGTAATCCATGCCTTCCTTCATTTGGCTACTATACATTTTGGACCAATAATAGAGTGTTCGCTTTTCCATATCAGCTTATTATTAAGTTGAATTTCAATATTAACGCGGCTTCCATCCTCTAATTGCGCGTGTACATCTAAAATCGAACGTTTATCTTCTTGGTTTTCTTTATTAAAATGCGGATCTAATAACTGAACCGTTTGAATCTTCTTCTCATCTGGAAAGCGAAGTGCCGCATTTAAAAAGGCAGCTAAAATGGATTCATTTCCATGGGTGCCAAATAACGATTTAAACGCAAAGTCGACACGTAAATCTAATCGTTTCGTCATAATGCCCTCCATCATATTTATGTTTGTTATTAGTATATATCACGACTAGATTTCTTCTTCCTATATCACGCGTTCTAATTCGATACGTTCACATTGAAAAACTTGTTACTCCTGTTAGGTACAAGATATTTTTAATAACCCATTAATTGAATATAATTAGATAAATAATAAAGGGACTTTCTTTTTGTTTAAGTGCTGCAAGAACTTAATAAGGTGATCAACATCATCTTGAGAAAGGCAAACAACTCTTTGTTCTGAGTTTCGGTCTCAATATAAAAAAAGCTAAGAATGACTGTTTGAAACTAATGTTTCTGTATCTTAGAGGTGAAAAGATAAGGTCATTTTAAAATGTCAATCTACTAAAATTCCTAAAACAGTACATTTCATTACTATTTACCTCCATTTTACTACTAATTCTCATGTATAACACGACTTTTTACACCTTTATAAGTAAAAATATTCAATTTACTTTATATTAACTTATGATTTCGTGTAGTAAAATTAATTTTGCTATAAATGAACAATGCAAATAAAAATACATTTATCAAAAGGGGATAAAACAATGAAAAGTCGTGTTATCAAAATTGTTTCTTCACTCGCTATAGGAATAGGAATTGTTGCAGCTCCAGCTTCCTCATACGCTGCAACGCCTAAAACCATGAAAGTTCATTACATTGATGTTGGTCAAGGAGATAGTATTGGGCGGCAGATGATGTCGTTATAATAATGTGCTAAATAAAGTATTCTTGCTCTAGCATAATGAATAAGATGTCAGTCTCTTACTTTGAGACTGTTTTTTACGAATTAATTATTAATAAACTGTTTTGAAAAAATTATAATATTTCACTGCTAAATAATATCATTACTAAGGAATAAAACGTTGTTATACTATCTTTTAATATTGGTAAAATACACATGAAATTAACAACTTTTAGAGGGGGAACAGCTATGTATAAAAAAGGTGTTTTTTTATTAATTACGGCAATTTCTTTACTGGTTTCTGGCTGTCAACAAGAAGAAAAAGTCGATTCAAAATCAAGGGAAACTGGAGAGGTTAGTAGCCAGGAGACCAGTGATAATAGTGCTAATAAAGCGAATCAAGATAGTAATAATGCTACAGACAATAATACTGGGGAACCTTCAACTATAAAAGGTAGCGATCATGGGAGTGCTGTTCACAAAAATAGTAATCAGCAAAACCCAACTAATTCAAATACAGTCTCCGATGACGCTTTTGTTACTAAAGATACAGCAGCTCTAGTAATGGCTGATTACATAAATGGACTAACAACTGCAATTAATACAGGCCAGTTCAGTAACGTTGCACATGTTTTAAAAGGTTCGTTATATAGTGACCAACAATCATTAGTAAGCAACTTATATAAGAAGGGTATTAAAGAGAACTGGGTAGATTATTCTGTAGTAAATTTTACAAAAGCAGGTAACTCTTCTGATGGGCCTCTTTATAACATACAAACTGTAGAGACTGTATCTGTTATACAACCAGATGGATCTCAAAAAACAAATAAATATAATTGGATGTACACAGCCGTGCTTATCAATAACCAATTATACTTAACTGATATAGCTAAGAATGGACCGATTACTACTGTATCAAAGACTGGTCCAACTTCAAGCACTCCATCAACAAATAGTCCAGCTACAACCATAACTAATAGCAAAAAAGCTTATTATTTAGATTTATTAGAACAGACTAGAACTAGTGAAGTACAACCAGTTAATGACCAAATCGATGGTGACAGAAGACAAGCTTCTGGAGCAAATTATCAAATGTGGGACCAAGTGTTGAACGACATCTATGGCGAATTAAAAAACCAATTATCTGCATCAGAGATGAATGATCTAAAAATCAAACAACGTCAATGGATTAAAGATAGAGATGCTGCTTCTCAAAAAGAGTTGAAAGAAGCTGGAGGCGGAACTTTAGCTTATGCTGAAGAAGCCCGTATTTTACACGAAATGACTAGAGAACGTTGCTACGAGCTAGTTACTTATTATATGAAATAATGAGAAAATGCTATATTTACATGGTGGAACTTTATGTATTGGCTATCTTTATTGTTATGTGTGTATATGCCATCCTATAAATCACACACATACACATTTGCTCTTGCTATTTCTTGCCGTTATTTCTCTTCCATTTCTATCTGACTATTATTAGCTAACACCATCCTTTGCAGATTCATAAACTTCTCTAATAGTGATGGGAATAATTTAATGTATTCAACGTAACAAAGAGCCACTTGTTTCATACAAGTGGCTTTTTATATTGAGTATGTTTTAGATAAAATGTACTAATCGTAACAGAATATTATCTTTGTTTTCAATATATCCCTTTCTGCTCTCGGTTTACCTTCCCCTCATTGCTAATTCTTGAAAACTCTTAGGTCAATTTCAAAATTTTTGCTAGATTGACTGCATAATTCGTGTGAGTTCTTTTTCTAAAGCATCGGGCTCGTTTGAGTAATTATAAATCCCTAAAAATTTCTCTATAGCCACTGGATGAGAACTGATTAGCTTATTGACAGCATTCTGTTGTTCAGAGATGCGTTCATTCTGCGAAATTTGACATCCCATGTGAAACCGAACCATAAACTCGTCTTCTATTGCCTTTTGATATTCTTCAGATATTTGATTTGATTGTTCAGATTGCCCCTTATATTTTGAGAGAATATTGGATAATATACGTGCTCCACATATAGCATCATGGATACCTTGTGCCATGCCAGGATCTTTAAAACAAACTGCATCTCCAACTAACGCCCACCCTTTTCCCATCCCTTTATACCAGTAATTATCATATCCGAGAATGCCTTTAACCGGTTCTACTAGTTCTGCATTTTTTAAACGCGTCCCTATTGTTGTATTCGGAAAGTTATCTGTTAAAAAATTGCGTAGACAGCTTTCTGGATTTAATTTCAATCGTCCTATCAATTCCTTATTTTCTAATGGGAAAATGCCGGCAATAACATATAAATTATCATTCGTTGGAAAGAGAATGGCTGTGTTATCTTTTATCTTGTATACTTCAAATTTAGGGACATTGTCATGGCGAAATTCAGAGAAGTACCCGAAATAGATGCCGACTTTTGCCGAAATGCTTATTTTGATTTCACTTTTTACCAGCCTGCGAATAATTGAGGATCGGCCGTCTGCCCCGACTACCATGCGAGCTAAAAATTCTTGTTTCTCGTTATTGCCATCTAGACCTTCCACCCCTACTACTGTATCGTCATCATGAATAACATCCGTCACACGAAACCTTTCTAGAACGGTTACATTCATTTGTGATTTGGCTTGTTCAAGTAGGATCTGATCGAGATAAGTTCTTCTAATGCAGTAACAACTTTCTTCTCCGTCAACCTTAGGGATGCGTCCTTCTATCGCGGTATCCTCAAATTGAAATTTAATATCCTGTACCGGTGGGGCGTTTGTTTTCAATAATTTGTCCATGACACCGATTTCTCGAAGAAGAGCGACAGTATTATTGAAAAAAGTATGGGTTGATAATGTATCCTTTGGAAAGGTCGCTTGGTCTACTAACAACACATGGAAACCTGCCTTTCCAAGATAAATAGCAAGGGTAGAGCCGGCAACTCTAGCACCGGTAATGATGACATCATACGTCTTATTCATCGTATCGCTCCGTTTCCAAGTACAATTATTAATTTGCGTATCCATTAGAAGGATTCCAAAACTAATGCTCTTACGAGTTAAAGCAATGAGGTAAATTGACAAGGGTATGCTACATACATAAAGTATGGAAGTTAAAACGAATTAAGCACAGGGAATTCCCACCTGTTAAACAATTAAAAAGAATTTGTGCTAAAAATCGAAATGATATTTTAAGCATTAAATAAAAGCTCATTTACAAGAAGGTACAATAGATGGATTGAAACATAGATATAGATTCTAGACATATATTTCTTTTCCTCTTTTATTCTTTGAGCTTTCTTCCTGTTGAAAGTTCACAAAGTTTACACAATAAAATGTAAGCGTTTCCTATAAGTTTGTTGTATACTAAATAATATAAAATAATATAACTTTTAACTTGTATGATTTTCTCGCAAATTCTGCATGATAATTATTTATTTGAATAACACATTTCTACATTAGTTATATAGGAAGAAAGGAGAACGGAGCATGATATTGAAAGCATTGAGAAAGAAAGGTGTCATTACGATTAACTATTATCAAAACGGTTTATTACAAACATGTAAGGGACGTGTAAATGATCTTAATCTTCATGATCAAACTCTTTCTCTAGAGGATGAAAAACACAATATATTCTCTATTCGTCTATCGGGCATTACTGAAATTCATTAAGTCTATCATCGCGTAGTTACATTATTTAATATGTTTATTACAGGGAATATTAATGATAAAGCTATAAAAAAGAGGAAGAGAACTCTCTTCCTCTTTTTTATGATTTATTTACCTTATTAGTACTATTTCTTGTTCCATTTGATTAACTGCTTATGCGAAACAAAGGAACACCTACTAACCAGGAAGTGCCCTTTTTATTTCGCTAGATAAAAATACATCAAAACAAAGATTAAAGAAATAGGCTACAGTGAGGGGAAAATTTTTTTAAAACGGACTATTGTCACATGATTTATAAGAGTTGCATAGAATAAATAGGGCTAGCTATCAGCACCTACGACTAAAATGTTGTATTCCCAGCTCCCCCATACTACTCCAGAATTAATCATAGCTCCTTGATAATCTAACCTCTATAAACACTAGCACATGTATCAGGTTTTGGTTCGTAATAACAATGATTTTTAAATTGACCAGATGCAGGTTGACCGTACCATGTTGGAGGGCACGGAGCATGTGGATTAAAATACCAAAGAGCAAATTTCGCTGGGTGTTGTCTCCAATAATCCAAATTTTGCTTTGCTAATCTTTTTTCAACACCTCTCGCTCTTTGATAAAATACATTGCCTTTTTGAACAGCTTCAAACGAAAAGTTCCCCCCCTGTACTTGATAAATGACTTGTGAAACGGTTCTTAAATTTTTAAAGTCTATACAATTTGCTGCAAGACGATTAACAATTACATTTCCGACATATAACATCCCTAGTCTTCCTTCACCTTCAGCTTCTGCTCGCATCATCCTTGCCATTAAGTTAATGTCTGCACTTCGGTAACTTACTCTTGCCATTTACTCACCCCCAAAATATAGTATGAAAAAAACCTATATTAATGTCATTGTTTATAAGATAGCAATTTATACGCTGGGGTTAGTCTAGTCACTTATATTTTTCATAAAATGGACGAGACATTAGAAGGTGTCCAAAAGAACAAAAAAAGATTGCAAGCAAAGCTATATGATCTTAGTACATAAGAAGAAAACTTTGTTGTGGAAAAAAATAACAGGATTAATAGGTTTTAACCTGGGGTAAAGTCAACTAACTATTTCAAAAGGAGAGAATGATGTATGAGTATTCTATGGATGCTAATTGTAGGTGGAATTATCGGTTGGCTTGCCGGTTTAATTACAGGGCGTGACGTTCCGGGAGGCATTATTGGTAATATTATCGCTGGTTTTATTGGTTCTTGGTTAGGTGGTCTGATCTTGGGAAGTTGGGGACCAGTCATTGGTGGTTTTGCCATCATTCCAGCCATTATTGGAGCAATCATTCTGGTGTTAATTGTAAGCTTTATTCTAAGAAAGATGGGACAAAAAAACAATCACGGGCATCATGCAAAATAAATCGAAAAAAATTAAGTTGGAGTGATTAAAAATGGGAGAAGAAAGTAAGCCTGTGTTAGATGATTTTGTTGAAGACGATCAATTTGAATTAGAATCTTATCTTACTTATTTGTTCGATCAAATTAATCATGATAACGAAATTCTGTTAGAAACTTAATGACAAACCAAATATTTTATTATAAAGAAAAAGAGAAAAGAATAATAAATCAGAATATAACATAAGCGACCTTAGTAACTTTGTTTACGATACATAGGGTCGTTTATTGTTATGGAGAATGTTTGAAAATAAAGTGAAGCTATTCTTCTTAATAGGCCCTGTTGAAGATTATTGATCACTTTACCTACTGCTTTATTAAAAAACGGTTGGTCCTAGCCTCCGACTAAAGGCCTTTCATGGTGCCAAACGGATGATTGTACATATGATTAAAAAGGCACAACCTCTGTTGAGAAAAGTCTGTCCATTATTAAATAGATTTTATCTATTTTAATAAGCCAACGATTTATTAAATCATTTCATGGTAAAGGAGATGGAAATGTGTTTGGATTCAGTGATATGCCTAAGTTCTTGTTTTCTTTCTTACTTGTACTACCACTTGTGTCTCTTGTTCATCAATTAGGTCATTCTATCATGGCGATCTTTTTCGGAGGGAGAGTGGATTTTACCATTGGAAAAGGAAAAACGATTTTTAAATGGAAGAAAATTAAAATAAAATCTGTTTACTTTTTGGATTCTTTTTGTGTATATGAAAAACTAAAATACGACAACCGATTTACCCATGCTTGTGTCTATGCTGGAGGTGCCATTGCTAATTTAGCTTCTATTTTCCTTATAAATGGCTTAGTTATGGATGACATCCTTTCAGCAAGTCTCTTTTCTTACCAGTTTGTCTATTTTTCTGTTTATTATATTGTCTTCTCGCTATTGCCTATTAAATTTACAGAAACAACTTAAAGCGATGGACGTGCTATTTATGATGCATTGAGGTATGGAAAAATTACATGTAATCCTGATTAATAAAGCTGGAATAATGATAGAGATTGAAAGATCAACAAAGCTACATATTATTTCGTTTGTGCAATAAGTTAGACAGTAAAAATAAAACTACTTTAAATAATGTAGTTAATTCAGCAATTAGCATTGATGTTGATGATAATTGATAACAAAAAACCTTTTACTCCTTTCAGGTAGAAGGTCATTTGCGTGATGGGAAGGTTA
>DATMFE010000477.1:0-4308 GCA_035556295.1 Ureibacillus sp. | reverse complement strand
TCTCGTATTCGTGATTTAGATATGGCCCTTGAAATGACGACGTATACAAAGAACAATATCCTTGTTCAGTCAGCTCAAGCAATGCTTGCACAAGCAAATCAAATGCCTCAAGGCGTGCTACAATTATTAAAATAATAGTATTAAAGTCAAAGGAGAGGAGGTCCCTCTCCTTTTTTACAATATCTTGCTAAATTAGGTGATAGATAATGGACGTTCAACGAATTAGTAAAGCGACTCTTAATGGTATACAGGGAAAAGGGGAAGTCGCTAAAGAATCGATTCAATTTCAGGCGATGATGGATAAAAAGCGCCAAGAGACGACGTATGATCGTTTAACAAAGAAAGTCGCTGAAATTGAACAACAAGGAAAAAAACTAGCGGATAATCATTCGGTTGAAAACTTACGTAAATATAAAAAGATGGTTAAAGAATTCATGGAAGATGCGGTGAAGAACGGCCTTGAATTAACCGAGCATCGCGGTTTTAATCAACGTGGTTCAACAAAAGTGTATAAGTTGGTTAAAGAAGTAGATAAGAAATTAATTGATTTAACAAACGAAGTGCTCGATAAAGAGAAAAAAGGATTAGATATTCTTAATATTGTTGGTGAAATTAAAGGGATGCTAATCAATATTTATACGTAACTTTATAATTTAATCAAATGATTAATTGAAAACCATCATAATTTTTCCGATATAAATAATAATTAGACACATATCGCAGGAGAACATGATGTTAGAGAACCTTTCTACAAATGTTCTTTCCTCACAACTTAGAATAGCTATCTCAGAAGGAATGAACGATTATTTTCAAAATGAAGCGAAAGTTATCAATGAAACGACGCACAGCCCACGAAAAATAAGTAAAGAACAAATACAAGAAGCAGTAGATGGGTTAAATCAATTTTTACAACCGACGAACACGTCTATTCGTTTTGAGTATCATGGACAGTTAAATGAATACTATGTCAAAGTAGTCGACGATAAAACAGAAGAAACAATAAGAGAAATACCATCAAAGAAACTATTAGATTTCTATGCAGCGATGACGGAGTTTGTTGGACTAATGGTAGATAAGAAAATATAAGAAGGTGATTGTGTGGTAATGCGAATAAGCGGTTTAGCGAGCGGGATGGATACCGATTCCTTAGTGAAAAAATTAATGGATGCCGAAAGAATTCCACTAAATAAATTCAAGCAGAAGAAGCAAACCTTAGAATGGCAACGTGATGATTATCGCGCGATGAATACGTTGCTATTAGATTTCCGCTCTACATTAACACAAATGAAACTAAGTACCAATTACCGAGCTCGGACAACAGCATCAACGGATGAAGCAAAGGTGACAGCAACTGCAACGAGTTCCGCAGGTCAATCCTCTTACTCAATTTCATCAGTTAAACAGCTTGCGACAGCTGCGACTGTAGTGAATAAAGGGAAGATTTCAGGTGACGGAGGAAAAATTGATACTAGTAAAAGTCTTTTTGAAAGTCAAGGACAGTTTGCTTCAGAAATTACTTGGCAAACTGGAAGCGTAGAATCGCAGACGGTTACGTTAGGGAAAGAAAAAACAACGACTCAATTAAAGTTAGCAAGTGGTCAGACTATTAACACTATTGATGTGGATGGAAAGACTATTATTGATACCACAAAGATGAATGTAAAGGTGAACGGACAAAATTATAAAATTATTACTGATGAGACTCATACTCTAACTGGCCAAGAAGTTTTAGTTAAACCTGATGGCAGTCTTACATTTGCAGATAGTGTTGCAAAAAATGGAGATATTAATGTAAAAGTAGAATTTATAGCGGATAAGACAGTCGATACATTTACGGTTGGGAAGGACACAAAAACAACACAGCTCTCGAAAGGGGCTATTAACACTGTTAATAGTTTTACTATTACAGAGGGAGAGGAAACAAAAACTTACGAAATTTCTGCTGATAATAAAATCGTAAATACGGATGGTTCTTCGGAAGCTATTGGAGACATTGATTTAACCACAGGTAAAATTACGTGGAGTAAAACTTTCGCAGACGATACAAAATTTGTAGCAGATTATACACAAAACTATTTTACTTTTGATCTAAAAACTAGCACTTCAAAAGGCGATGTTTCAGAAAACTTCTTAATCCAAGGAAGTGATTCCCTTAACAATGTGATTTCGAAAGTAAATAGCTCGAATGTTGGCGTATCAATGATGTATGATTCATTCTCTGATCGAGTTACGTTAACTAGAACGGAAACAGGGGATTTTAATATAGAGTATGAGGCGGATGGAGAAACGATTATTAAGAATGATCCAGACATTATAATAGGTGGCCCTTTTTTAACAGATATACTTAAATTTGATCAAAAAGACGTAAAGGATGGTCAAAACGCTGTATTCATAATTAACGGATTAACAACACAACGTAATTCCAATACCTTTACAATGGATGGCGTTTCTTTTACCTTAAAGAGCACCTTTGAGGATACTGCTTCACCGGTAACCGTTTCCGTGAATAATGACACGAATCAAGTATTTGAAAACATTAAGAAATTTGTCACACAGTATAATGAATTAATTGACAAAATTCAGAAGAAAACGTCAGAAGAGCGTTATCGTTCTTATACTCCGCTGACAGATGAGCAAAGGGAACAGCTATCTGATAAACAGCAAGAGCAATGGGAAGAAAAGGCTAAAAGTGGATTGTTGCGAAGAGATACAACATTAACTAGTTTGTTAACGAAGATGCGTACAGACTTTTATACATCTGTCGATAATTCAGAAGCTGGTATGTATAATCAGCTTGCTAAGATTGGAATTTCAACAACGGCCAATTATTTAGAAGGCGGAAAGTTAGAAATCAATGAAACGAAACTAAAAGCGGCTATTGAGGCAGATCCACAAGCAGTTGAAAAATTATTTAATGCTACAGGGAATGGTTATGGGCAACAAGGGATTGTTCAGCGTTTATACGATTCGGTTAATAATACGATGGACAAAATCAAGGAAAGAGCTGGGAACTCTTATTCTACTAATACACAATTTACGCTAGGAAAAGAATTAAATCTATTAAATACAAAGATTGATAGTTTTGAAGATCGACTATTAAAAATTGAAGATCGTTACTATAAACAATTCACCGCTATGGAACAAGCGATATCAAAAGCAAACAGCCAAAGCGCATCATTAATGCAATATTTTAGTTAAGGAAAGTAAGAAAGGATGAAATGATAATGGCTATGAATAACCCATATCAATCGTATCAACAAAATGCAGTGAACACAGCATCGCCAGGAGAGCTGACACTAATGCTTTATAATGGATGCTTAAAGTTCATTACATTGGCTAAAAAGGCAATCGGTGATGGAAACGTAGAAGTGAAAAATACAAATTTAATTAAGGCGCAAAATATCATTCATGAACTGATGGTTACATTAAATATGGACGTGAACGTTTCGAAGCAGTTAATGGTGATGTATGATTACTTACATCGTCAACTAGTGGAAGCGAATATTAAAAGTGATTTGGCTATTTTAGAGGAAGTAGAAGGCTTTGTCACAGAGTTTCGTGATACATGGAAGAAAGCGGTTCAATTGAATCGTCAAGGTCAATTTACGACGAGCGGACAAGCTTAATGGAAGCTCTTCAAACGTTTTATGAAGCAACAAATGAGTTAATCCAAGTGTTACAGCAAGGTGAAGGAGATCGGGATGCTCGAATTGAACAGATACAGGCTTTACTCAATCAGCGGGACGAACTGTTAAAGTCTATTCAACCGCCATTTTCTGAACCCGAACAAGCATTAGGTAAGCAGCTTGTCCAATTAAATCAACAGGTAGAACAGTTGCTGCAAGAACAGAAACGAGAGATTCAACAAGATATAAAGCAACTTAGCCTTCAGAAGAAATCGAATCAGAAATATACGAATCCCTATGAATCTCTTGCAACAGATGGCGTGTTTTACGATAAACGAAATTAAGAAAGTAGATTATGACTGCTTGAACTCCAAGCGGTCATTTTTTGTAATCGTTCACAGTCTTTTCGTTATTACTTTTCAGAAAATTCTGCTATAATAAAATTATAGAAAGATACAACTCTTTCTTACCGGTTCCGATTCATTTTCCACTCATTCGATGTAAATTTTTCTCGAATTTTAGAGGAATTTGGAAACGGTCCATAGAATGTTAATGTATAGTCTTAATTTAAGGAGGACTCACTTTATGAATTACAACGTACGCGGTGAAAACATTGAGGTAACTCCAGCAATTCGAGAATACGTAGAGAAGAAAGTTGGCAAGCTAGAGCGTTATTTTAATA
>DATMFE010000476.1:0-7195 GCA_035556295.1 Ureibacillus sp. | reverse complement strand
TCGCTTGCTCGAATTCAAGCATTGAAAAAAGGCGAAATTACTTTTGCAGAAGAAATGGAAGGAGCCGCTGCTCATGTCTAAACAGTCACCGATGAAGGTTGGTTCACTCGGATTACAGCATGTTCTTGCGATGTATGCAGGAGCGGCTGTTATCCCTCTAATTGTCGGCGGGGCTTTAAAGTTAACCGCTGAACAATTAACGTATTTAGTTTCGATTGACCTTTTAATGTGTGGAGTTGCTACCCTGCTTCAAGTTTGGAAAAATAAATTTTTTGGAATTGGTCTTCCTGTTGTATTAGGATGTACATTTACAGCTGTAGGTCCTATGATTGCAATCGGAAGTCAGTATGGGGTTACATCTATCTATGGTTCTATTTTAGTTTCTGGATTGATTGTCCTTTTAATTAGTAATTTTTTTGGGAAATTGGCAATGTTCTTCCCTCCAGTTGTAACAGGTTCCGTTGTAACGATTATCGGGCTTACGTTAATTCCTGCTGCGATTAATAATATGGGGGGCGGACAAGGAGCACCTGATTTTGGAGCGTTAGATAATATTGGTTTAGCTTTTGGAACGCTGATTTTTATTCTTCTTATGTACAAGTTTTCTACTGGTTTCGTTCGTTCTATTTCGATTTTAATCGGATTAATTGGTGGAACAATTGTTGCCTATTTTATGGGAAAAGTAAGCTTTAAAGCAGTAGAGGATGCATCGTGGCTGCACATGCCTGATCTGTTTTACTTTGGTACACCTACCTTTAATGTGACAGCTATTATTATTATGACATTGGTAGCTATTGTTAGTTTAGTAGAATCAACAGGCGTCTATTACGCATTAGGAGAAATCACAGGTAAAGACATTAAAGAAAAGGATTTAGTTGGCGGATACCGTTCGGAAGGTATTGCAACAATTATCGGTGGACTATTTAATTCTTTTCCATATACAGCTTTTTCGCAAAACGTTGGCTTAATTCAATTATCGGGTGCTAAATCGAAGAATGTTATTTTTACAGCAGCTGGTATTATGATTGTAATTGGATTTATGCCAAAAATCGGTGCGTTTACAACGATCATTCCTTCTGCTGTTCTAGGTGGAGCAATGATTGCTATGTTCGGTATGGTAGTAGCAGCTGGTATTAAAATGCTAAGTAAAGTAGATTTTAATTCACAAGGAAATTTATTAGTTATTGCCTGCTCTGTCGGAATGGGCCTAGGTGTTTCCGTTGTTCCCGGTTTATTTTCTCAAGTTCCAGAGAGTATGAAGGTTTTAACGGATAGTGGAATTGTTGCTGGTAGTTTAACAGCTATTGTTCTGAATATTGTGTTCAATATGATTCCATCCAAAGAAGAGAAACAGGCTCCTGTAGAAGTGAAGAAAGCGGCTTAATGATTTAAGGTTTTTGTGAGGATTTTTCGTTATTGTATCCGACCTTTTAATGGGTTAAGAATACCTGAATGTCGGATGAAAATTAAGTGAATGTAGGATATAGACTATCTTCTTTGCTCGAATATGGGTGAGGGAGGTAGTCTTTTTTATGATTAAACGGAGAATTTTTAAAAGGTAAGAAGCTATTTCATCAGTAATTGAAAAGAAAGCTACTTGTAATGATGCTTATGAATATTTTTTGACAGCAAAGAAATCTGAGGGTATGAGAGTTAGGACTTACAAAGAACATTTTCATTTTTTCCATAATTGACTTAGAGATAACCACCAAGATATTAAACATATCGATGAAATTGATGCTTCTCTATGATTCTGGTATGAGGATTTTTGAAGCGAGGGGCAACCTGTTCGCTCTTCAAGCCATAGTTGGGCACAGCTAGCTATCGACTACTAAGAAATACGTAAGATTCCATGAGCAAATGATTAAAAACCAATATGAGCTATATAGTCCAGTTGTTAAATTAAGAAAGAAATTTAATCGATAATCAAAACCATAAAAAATGAGTGACTAGTATTGGAGTACCAGTCACTCAGCAATCAAATAATGTACTCAGTAGATTTAATTTACCACAGATTTATAAAAATAAAGGTGGTAGGTTTATTTGACCGCGCCTAAATAGGAGGGGTGTCAGGGTCATGAAATCAAATACAACAATTAATCATGATACGGATTAAGTAAATTATTTCTTATAAACCTGCTGTCACTGGTACAGAAGCACTTAATCATATGAAAATGTAGATTTTAAATACGGTTATTGCTGCAACCGGTGAAAAATGGACACGTATGAAAAGTAAAACGAGAAGCTCGTTAGAATATTTATGTTTCCTATTGATCGAAGGAGTGTTTGTATATGCAGGATCGGAGCACATAGGAGAGCGTTATAACATTGATTCTAGCACTGTTAGACGTTACCTATGCGAATTGGAAAAACAAGGTGTAATCAAGCGTAAATGGCGTCCGAGTGTTAAACTATAAAACTAATGATGATTGATGAATTAAAAGTACTTAATGAATATGTTGGGAATGAAGAAAGGTTCAATAGGATTCCAGTAGAAGCTAACAAGCAGATTAAATATGAATTAAATCTAATTAGCGGATGAACTAGAAATTTTTAATTATGTGAAGGGGAGTAGGTGGATGAAACTACTTCTTTTTTGTTTGCAAGAAAAAAACTTTGGGTAAATTAACCTATTATTCCATTAAGTATATGATACAATTTTAGTGTGACGATAGAAAGGAATGAGGAAATGAAAAAAGTATTTTTAGTATTGATTGCAAGTATTCTATTTTTATCACTTACACCAACTGCTAACGACACAGCACAAGCAAAGGCTATGTGGGGAAAAATTGAATTAAAAGAAGGCATGATTGGAAAGGTTAAGATTGTAAAAGATACATATCAATACAGTATTAGTAAAAGGAAGTTAAAGAAAGGTAGTAAATTAAAAAAAGGTAAGGAATACGGAGTTTATTCTTATTCGAAAAATTATGGTGGAGTTTATAAAATAGGGAGCAATAAATATGTAAAAAAATCCTCTTCAATCAAGTATTATAAAGTCCCACAATCAGCATCTCTGAATTTTAAAAAATATAATGGAAATTGGTTCACTTCTGCAAAAAGTCAACCCGGAGTAGGTGTGAATTTAGAATTTACGAGTAATACGAAAGCGAAAATAGATCTCTATGGAATTTGGTGGTCTATGCCAGACGGTTCCAATGCAAGAGAATCAGATGCATCTGGATATAACATTACTTTTGATAAAAATGGTGTAGGAAAAGTTACATTTATTGAAAGTCGTGCGGGAAATAAAGGAGTTGCAACTGTTAAGTTGAGTGATAATAAGGTGACTTTGACAGTGAAATACCCTTCATCTTACGTAGAAAATGAGTTTTTAGACAGCTATATTTATGAGGGAACACATAAGCTAGTTCCACGAAAATTCTAGATTTAGGTCAAGGAAATCAAGATATTCCCTTTATCTATAAGGTAATGAGTTTTCCTATGTGAGAAAATTAGGTTTTTTAATTACTGCATATATACGTTCTTGGAATCAGTAAGTAAAGAAATATAAAACTGTACTAGAATTGTTAACAGTCACTGAGATAGTTTTTTATTTTAAGCACTCTCATTCATTTGAGGGTGTTTTTATATATCATTCCAACAATGTACAAGCGTATCTAAGACGTTTTAAACATATCAAGCTTCAAAGCAAGATATTATTAAGCCGAATGGAGCAGCACAATTTACGATTACTGCTAATAATGATACATTCCTTTCTTACCGTTCAGATGCAAGTGGAGTAGTTGAAACTATATTAGTTGGGGTTCATGCTAATGGTAAAGTCTTTTTTTAAAAAAGATATGGTAGTGGTGCTGGAATAGACTTTAAATTTCTTTCCGCAAATAAAATTGAAGTAGCTATAGAAAGAATTAAGGAAAATGGGAATCCTAGTATTCATTCTAATGCTGAGAGACGTAGTGATATTTCGGATGTAAAAGTATATACAATTTCTAAAACTGGAAAAGTGAAACTTGTTAAAAAGTATATAAAAAAATGGAAAAATTTAATTAAATGATAACTGCAATGATTTTGATACGAAGAGTAACTTTAAACTTATTAAAATAAAAAAATAAGTGATACATAGGGATATGGCGTTAAGGCATATTCTTTTTTTTTTGCATGGTAAGTATAAAATACAGTAATTGTAAAATTAATATTCCCTTTTTATGATATTATAGTAAAATATTACTATAAAATTATTAAGGAGGACTATATTTGTGAAAAGATTATTTAAAGTATTAATCATGTTTGTTTTAGTATTAGCATTTGTTCCTTTTAATTCTTCAATAACAGAAGCAGCAGCTAAAAGTTATACGGCAACTGTTAATATTACATCAGGAACATTAAACGTTAGAGAAAAACCATCTACCAGTGCTAAAAAAATAGGCTATTTCAATAAGGGAGCAAAGGTATCAGTCTATGTAAAAAACAAAAAAGGTTGGGCTACGGTTCGATATAAGAATAAAAAAGGTTATGTTTTGGCTAAATATTTGAAATACAGTTCTCAAGCCGCAAGCTACGATAAAGCCTATGCAGCGGAATCTCTTGTTGTAAAATCTTCTCCAGGAGCATCATATAAAACAGTAGGGAAAATTGAAGTTGGCACAGTAGTGAAAGTATATGGTGCTGTACCTATCGGGAAGGATCAGGGCAACGCGTCTACTGCTGAGCAATATGGATGGTCAAAAATCAAATATAAAAATAAAACTGCTTGGGTCGCAACATACAAACTAAGCTTTGCTGATCCATATAAGTGGACTCCAGGAGTAAAAACAAAAACAATTAATGATATTAAGAAAAATTATGTTTCCAAAAACGATAAAGTAAAATTAGAAAAGTCTGGTCTAGGCTATTACGCTATGTATGTACAAATTAACGGAAAGGGCGAATGGCATTATCTTGTCACTATTAACTGTAAAACAGGATGGTATCATGGCTAATGAAAAAACTATTTAAAACATTTATTACGTTTATCTTGGTATTAGCATTCTTTTCTTTTAATTCATCTACTACAGAAGCCGCTACAACTAAAATAGCACACGTAAATATTAAAAGCGGTACATTGAATGTACGAAGTGGAGCAGGAACAAAGTACAAAAAAGTTGGATCACTAAAGAAAGATGCTGGAGTATATGTCTATTCTAAAACTAAAAGTGGATGGTCAGAGATTCGTTATAAAAAGAAGAAAGCTTATGTAATGACTAAATATTTAAAGTTTGCGGATTCATACTTGCGAGATAAGTCCAAGGTATATACTTACAGATCGTCTGATGGGGAAAAATATCAAGAACTGTATACAGGGGAAAGTTATGATGGATGGGATGAGTGGGTATCAAATGAAGGTATTTATATTATGAGAGAAGATACCAAGGGATTGTATGAAGGGGTCTTTGATGGTGGTTATTCTGTACAAATTGAGTATCCGATAAAGGTTGGGAAATCGTGGGCAGCTAGTGATAATGAAGACACGGCTCGAATTTTATCCGTAAATAAAACGATTAAAACGCCAGCTGGTACTTTTAAGAATGTAGTAGAGGTGAGGTACAAATATAGCGATGGTTATTTTTATACAGCATATTTTACTAAAAATGTAGGATTAATTAAGACTGTTAGTAAAAATAAAAAATATTACGAACTTGTCAGTTTGAAAAAGAGATAATGATGATAGGAGAATCGGGTATGTGCGGATTCTCTTTTTTGTATATGAGGTAGGGCAAGTGGAGAGTATAGAAATCTAAAATTAATTAACCCGCCTTTATATAAAATAGTATAATTACTGGGTGCTAAATCAAAAGATGTTATTTTCACAGCAGCTGGTATCAAAATGCTAAGTAAAGTGGATTTTAATTCACAAGGAAATTTATTAGTTAATGCCTGCTCTGTCGGAATGGGCCTAAGTGTTTCCGTTGTTCCAGGTTTATTTTCTCAAGTTCCAGAGAGTATGAAGGTTTTAACGGATAGTGGAATTGTTGCTGGTAGTTTAACAGCTATTATTCTGAATATTGTGTTTAATATGATTCCATCCAAAGAAGGGAAACAGGCTCCTGTAGAAGTGAAGAAAGCGGCTTAATATAAAGAACTACCTTCTTGGCTCGAATTTGAGTTTTAGAAGGTAGTTTTTTTGTCAATATCTTCACTTCTCTTGCATATACTGTAAATAATATTATAGAGAGAAAGTAAGTGAGCCGAGATGGAGAAGAAATATTGTTTACATTGTCAAACGCTATGCAGTGAAGAAAATGTATGTAAAGTATGTGGTAAGCAAGAATTTTGCAGCCTCATTATTAAAGTTCAATATCAATCTGAAAAAGATTCGAAAACAAACTATTAAAAAACCTACTAAGTATGATATTTTATCATACTTAGTAGGTTTTTTAGATAGTATGAAACATCGCTTTTATATTCTAATCATCAAGATGATATGAATAGTTCCGGTGTTTTGAAGATGGATAGGCAGGCAAATGGCTTTTTCAAATCCATACATTTTCGCTTTGCCGACAAGGACAGTAGGAGGAGTAATATCCATGCTGATGTTACTCTGTGCCAAGGTAGTAGCTAAGTTCCCTGCAATCATATTACCAAGCTCTGAGGTAAACGATTCTAGCATTTCACCTTCAAGAGGCATACCAAACATCGCTTCTCCAATTTTACTCATGCATAATTCAGAGCCTTCGATAATTAATCTGCCTGGTATATCTCCTGTCATCCCGATTAATACACTAAGAGCTTCTTGTTCGAAAGGTTGGTTAATTAGGTTTGGTTTGTCTGTTTCCATTGTGAGTGGTAATACTGACTTTACAGCTGAAATCGTTCCATTTAAAACAGTTGTAACATGAGTACTAATGGCCATTTTCATTTCCTCCGATTCCATGAATTTCTTTTATCATACCAAAGAAATAGTCTTAAATTACTATTTGTTTTTAAAAATTTATGAACTTTATTTACAGGGAGAATGATACTTTGAATAATCCTTCAATGACTGGAGATATTAACCACTAATTGAAGGAGTGGGAACATGGCTTATGTATTGTCTTCAGCTCATGCAGAGTTGCCTTATGCGTTAACACAGGACGCGATTATGGAGTTCTCAAGAGAGCTTTTTGGAGAATCATTTAAGAATATCGAACGATTATTACAAGCATTTAAAAATGGACAAGTGCAAACGCGTTATTTGTCCAATCATTTAGACTGG